>JAIDPH010000287.1 GCA_029062885.1 Lachnospiraceae bacterium | reverse complement strand
GAACTGGAGGCTATGGAGTTTGAGTAAATTATGAATTATTATCAAATATTTCTTTTAAAATCCTGATAAACATCTTTGCAATAGTATAAATCTCCCACAGCTCCCTCCGGAATATTGTCATAAATCTGTTTATTTACTTTAAATTCTTTCACGCCGCTTTCTGTTCTAAATGCCAATACATATTCCTTAATTTGCTTACGAAAGCTCTGGCTCTCCTCGGCAACTGCAAATATTATATTTTTACAGCCATAATTCATTATATCTTCAGCATAATCTTTAATAATTGCTTTAGACTCAAGTAATGCATTTTTTTCACACTTTATTTTCATATCATTTCCTCCAGATTATCGTATTTGCAATAAATACTCTTTCTTTGATTTATGATATCAAAAATCTCATAACCTAATTTACAAAAAAATAGTCCTTTACATATCATTTTTTAGATATTATGATATTTTTATATTTTTTATCATGTAGAGGATTCATATGCCCAGACCGATTAAAAGTAAATCAAACTTTGAAGTAACCAAAAGCATTACTTACAATGGAAAAAGTACAAACGCACATATGGCTGCTATGGCTGCCGTTACTGACCATTTTGAGATAGGAATGACCATCTCAGGCGACCGTCATGTTTATTCAACTGATGGAGAATGGGATATGCACAGCGGATATGTCGGAACGTCACCGCTTAATTTACCTCATCAATCTTACTCAATAAGTGATACTGTTTATGAGGGAATACTTGTGAAATATTCTTTTTCCATTGCCGACAGCATAAAATCCGACTTGTCACCTGCTGTATTTAATAAATTTTACAATGAACGTTTTCACATATTAAATACCGCAGATCGCATATATATTCAGCAGTTATTCGAGCAAATGTTTATGGAATATAAGATTAAGACGCCTTACACTGACTTGAAACTAAAGGCGCTGCTTGAGCTTATTATCATATATATCATAGAGCACCAATTGAACCATACTTGCACAAGCAACAACACAAATTTTAATTCCCATATAAGTGACGCCATGAGATATATAGAAAGTAACTATACAGATAAGATTACTCTTAATGATGCCTGCAAAAAATTTGGTTTTTCACCTGCGCATTTTTCGCGGCTGTTCAAACAAGTTACCGGAGATACTTTTTCGACATATCTTTCTAAAGTCAGATTAGAACACGCTGTGACAATGCTTGCTACAACGAACAAGCCCATTGAACAAATCGCTTTTGAATGTGGATTTAACAGCATAAGCTATTTCAGCTCGGCATTTAAGAAAAGCTTTTTGAAATCTCCGCTTAAATATCGGGCTGAAATCAGATTAACAGAATAAGGGGAGAACGACTTGTCCTAACAAGTTAAGTACTATATGAAAAATTATCGTGGGCAGAATCCCTCCGGCTTTTACTGCTATATGCGTAAGCACAAATCCCGTTACAAGAGATAACAGCATATTTACAGGATTATTATAATGTATAATAACAAAATAACATGTTGTCATAAGAATCGCGTAGCGTGTGCCAAAGGGCAAAAGTTTGTGAAGCAATACTCCCCTGAACATAATTTCTTCCATAACCGGAAGCAGAACGCAGCTAAACACAAGAGTATATATCATATTTTCCGGCGTGAGACTTATTATATCTTCCTGTGAAATCTGCCCCTGACTAATCAGAAATATCTCTATCCCCAATAAGAACAACATAGGCATAATAGCCAGTACCGCATATATCAGATATTTTCGTAAAGCGAGGGAGGCTGTCCCTTTCATATGGAACCTTGGCAATTTTCCCCAGATTCTCATTACAAGGATAAAAATCGGAAAAGCCATCAATAAGGTAATCAAAACACTGCCTGTCTGATAGAAAGCCCTTATATAGCGTTCCTCCATATCCAGATTCATTAATAAAAATGCATAAATCTCCGAAAGCAGAATATCGCTAATCAAAAAGGCTATGACTGCACACCCTGCTTTTACTCCCCATTTAATTTTTTCTTTCACGACAGTTCCTCCCTTTATCATCAATGGTTTTTATCAGTTCATTTCTTCCGTTTACAGACATTTTCTCGTAAATATGCCCTGCATGCTTTTTTACGGTCGTCTCGGAAATAAAAAGTTCCTCTCCAATCTGTGCATTGGTATATTTCCGGTATATAAGCCATGCTACTTCTGCCTCCCGCTTTGTAAGTGAATATTCGGACAAACACCCCAAAAACTCTTTCCATACAAGTTCTCTCTCCACAGGCGTTTTTTCCACACCAGCATCCGGCAGAACTGCATCTTTCCATTTTCTCATTAAAATCAGGCATGGGAATGTAAGAAGCAGCGCAATTCCGCTTGCAAGAAGTCTGGGAATCATTCCGTCTATATAGCAGTATTGCAGGACGAGCAGGAATGTCAGCATAATCAGATATAATCCTGTAAATAGAATCTGTTTTCCGTATCCTTTCATTCGTCTCTTCCCATATAATCTAAGATTTCCAGCTTGGTTACCGTATACAGAGGCGCAAGCAGAAGTTCCAGCGCAGCCACATATATGGCAGGCAAAATTGTAACGAACAACTGAGCCGGTTCAAGGATATATTCGTTTTGCGCTGCCGTATACAAAGTAACAAGCGCCGATAATATGATTATGACACACCCCGTATAAAAAATCTGCCGCTGCATAAGTTTCACTGCCTCCAAAGTTCTTTTCAATTTGATAAGGGAGCTTTGGTCCACTTTGAAAGCCCGAAGCAGGTCTTTCCATAATCCGGAGCCTACCAGAACCGGAACGGAAAAGATGAAAAGCAAAAGCAATGTGGGCGGGTCAACCAATGCATATGCAGGCATGGTAAAAAGATTGTTCCCCTGAATTGCCAGAATTACATAGCCGGCTGCCAAAACCAAAAACTCTGACAGATAAATGATGAATAAATTTTTTCTTTTCATATTGTAATCTCCTTTTCGATTATTTACGCACAAACGAATGTGGTTTATGTTTTAATCAATATAAAACATTTTATTGGAAAAAGTAAATACTACCATAAGGAATAAAGGGTAGTATTTTTAATATTATATTAAATTTTTATTATTTTCGGTAAAAATGTATTGATTATTTCGTCAAAAATATGCTATAGTAATAAAAAGCATATTTTCTATAAAGTCAGATTAGCAGTTTCTATCATATTCTAAGTTTCAGAAAATCCATGCTTTGATTCCAATTAACATTTACACAAAGCAGGAGGGTTTGAAACAGTTCTCCTGCATCGGTAATCTAACCTATCTGGAAAGATTTACCATACCATTAAGGAGGACATTTATGAGTGAAACAAATGTACAACGCAACTATAAAGACACTGTATTCAGGATGTTATTCAGAGAAAAAGAAAATCTTTTGAGTCTGTATAATGCGCTGAATGCAACTACCTACACGGACGTAGACAGCTTGGAAATCACTACACTGGAAAATGCGGTCTATTTGAATTATAAGAACGACATTTCTTTTGTGTTTGACTTTGAACTGTTGCTTTATGAGCATCAGTCTACATTTAATCCCAATATGCCGCTAAGGGATCTGTTCTATGTGACAGGCATCCTACAGGGCAGAACTAAAGACAAGAATCTGTTTAGTAAATCCATTGTACTGATTCCTGCACCAAAATTTGTGGTATTCTATAATGGCACAGATTTCCAGCCTGAACAGCAGATATTGAAACTCTCAAATGCTTTTGAAAAGAAACAGGAGCAGCCTGCATTAGACCTGACCGTGATTGTTTATAATATTAATTTAGGACATAACCAAGAACTATTAGAGGCATGTCAACTTCTAAAAGAATATACGCAGTATGTGGAACAAGTCAGGACATTTGCAAAAGAATTGCCATTTCCCGAAGCAGTCGGGAAGGCCGTAGATTATTGTATCATGAATGGAATACTTTCTGACTTTTTATCTAAGAATCGTGCGGAGGCGATAGCGATGAGTATCTTTGAGTATGATGAAGAGAAGCATATACAGAGCGAACGAGAAGAATGGCGCGAAATAGGACGTGAGGAAGGACGTGACTCTCTTGCCCTAATGCTAAAATCTCTTATGGATGCAGGAAAAATTGAAGAGCTGCAGCGAGCTCTTTCCAACAGTGATTACCGTGAACAGTTGTATCGGGAGTATTGCTTAAAAGAAAAGTAACGCATCAGGAAATATCCTTACGCCCATACTTCCAAAACGCCACACCTGTCCCGATAACGCTCACAACAAGCCCGACTGCCAGATACTTCACTTCAATGCGCCCGTCCGCGATAATATCCGCGCTGTCGGTATAACCGAACGGAGTGATATATTTCAGGAATTCAGCTTTCTCGGTAAGGTTCGCAATGATATTCAGAAAATAGAAGGCTGCTGCCAGTCCCAGCCCTATCCCAAGCCCGCTCCTTCCGATAAACGCTGAAATGCCGAAGCAGACTGCGGCAATCTCGACCTGCATTATAAAGTATGCCAAAAACGTCAGTACAAGCGGCTTTATATCGGGAGTTTCACCGATAAACATCGTTGTCAGTGCTGTAACGCCTATTGCTACTGCATTTAGTATGACTATCTGCATCATTACTGAAACGAACTTCTGAGTAACAACGTTCTTCCTGCTTACAGGGTGCGTCATAAGAAACTCGGCAGTGTGCTCACTCTCTTCTTTGGATAGTGCCGAAATGCCAATCAATGCCGCAAAGAACGCACCGCCTAGACCGAGAATGTTTCCGCACTCCACTCCGAAAAATCCCAAAAACTCACCAAAATTTATCTTATCCATTCCGAATGCCGCGGAAAATGCTCCCATATTCGCGAATGCATCGCCTATACCGTCCATCTGACCGGACATATCCGGATAGATAATAATACACAATCCCATCATAAATGCGATGACCGCCGTCCAAATAATTAGCGAATTCCGCCCCTGTTTTATTTCATGTTTAAGAATTGTCATTTTAATACCCTTACACCTTTCACTTGCTCTCTTTATAAAAATGCATAAAAATCTCTTCCAGATCGGGTTCGGAAATGCTCACGTCGGTTATTGGCAAAGATGCGAGCATCTTCATAAGTTCGTGTACTTCTCCACTATATAGGAACTTAACCGTATCGCCGTCAGTCTCAACATTCGCTATACCATTAAGCTTAGGCAATTCAGAAATTCCCGACAGTGCGACTTTTTTCGCGTTGCTGTGTACAAGATTTTCCACAAAATCGCAGAACAACAGCCGCCCCTCGCGGATAACGGCAGCACGCTTGCAATACTTCTGTATCTCAGAAAGAATGTGTGATGACAGAAAAATCGTTGATCCCTGTTTATTTCTCTCCTCTAAAATTGCATAGAATTCGCGCTGCATAAGCGGATCAAGACCGCTTGTAGGCTCGTCAAGTATGCATAGTTTCGGACTGTGCTGCAAGGCGCAGACTATGGAAACTTTTTTGCGGTTGCCAAGCGAAAGCTCGGATATTTTCCTGCTGACATCCAAATCCAGTCTTTCACAGAGCTTCGCCGCTTCACTTTCGCAGTCCCGGTTTCTCAATCTTGCGGAATACTTTATTACCTCACCCACTCTCATACCGTGGTAAAAATTTGCCTCGGATGGCATATATCCTATATCCGCAAGTACCTCAGTCCTTTTGCTGCGGATGTCCCTTCCGAAAACTTCAGCTGTTCCGCCTGTCTGCGAAATAAGCCCTGTAAGTATTCGGATAGTAGTGCTTTTGCCCGCGCCGTTCGGACCGATAAATCCGAAAAAATCTCCCTCGGCTACAGTCAGATCTATGTCTGTAATCCCTCTTGCTTTGCCGTAAAATTTTGTCAGCGATACAGTCTTAACAGCGTTCATTCTAACGTCCTTGCTCCTTTTTTAAATATATTTTCTTCCAGAATTTCAGCATTTCCTCGAAATCCTTTTCCAGCTTCGGCACATCAAGCTCATCACCGCTCTGAAATATCTCCCATAGATACCCTTCCGAAGCGAGATACATTTCGCGGTACATAATACTTAAGTCAAGCCCTTCGACAAAATCATCAGCGTCTACCCGCGCAAGCGCATCATTCGCTTTTATATCGAAATATTTCCGATAGCTGTCGCGTATCTCCGAATTTACCTCAGGGTCTTTCTCATAAAATGCCTTGACAACAAACGCCGTCATACTCGGATATTTTTTCATCATGTATATCTTCGCCCGCATACCGCGTTCCATCATTTCAAAAAGGTCGTCCGGCTCATAGCAGCCGTATTCGTTAAGGTACTTTATTGTAACCTTGCAGGCTTTATCCCACAGAAAAAGGTACAATTCCTTTTTATTATGAAAATAGTGGAACAGCAGCGACTTGCTTATTCCCGCGCAGTCAGCAATCTCGTTCATCGGGCTTTTCTTATATGAATTCTGAGAAAACACCCGAAAGCCCGCGTTTATAATCTTCTGCTGCTTTTCCTTGGGCAGCGAATAAAATTTCTCATTCATTTTCTTCACCCGTTATCAGTAGTTATTATCCGTATCTGTCTTTTCTGCTATAGTATAAATTCATTGACCGTTTTTGAGAAGACCCTGTGAAGCTTTGATTAAAATTTGCTCATCGCTAACGATGCGTCGCATACCTATATACTGTTTTGGTTTCATAAAACCACCAGTTATCCGTTATCTTTTCCGTTCTGTACCAGTATTTTCCATAAAAAATCAAATCTTCAAACTCTGTTTCATCTTCATCCATTTTGTGAGTCCATACCGCATCGATTGGTTTATCATCTTCACTATAGTAAAAGCCACACCTATAGTCATCCCACAAAAAACTTACTATTGAATCGCGGACATGAAACCGTACGGAGCCATCTGAACGCTTATTAATCATACTAAGATAAAAGTCTCTAAATGCCTTATTTAATATTTCGTCATTTAATTCTTTATAATAAATTGAATCATATTGATTATCGCTGCCATCATTCTCAATTTTTCTGCAGGTTAATGCTGCTTCCTCCTGACATTCTTCCACTATTTTTAATAACTCATCTTCATGCTCTATGACTTTAGCGCATATCTTTTCTTTAATTCTTCGCTGTATATGCTCTGCGTCGAAGTACAGGTAACATATGCAACCTGCTATTAAGGCGAGAACGCTAAAAGACAGTAAGATAATACGTTTTTTATTTTTTGAAAGTTTTGATTTTAGCATAGTTTAATTTTCTCCTTTTTGCTTAACCATATCCCCATGAATCCATTTCCCACTCAAAAACCTCACTACGAATATTGCAGCCCTGATAGTCCAATCAGCAAACATTCCAAGCCATACTGCTATGAGTCCGAATTGAAACATTTTTACAAGGAAGTTACAAAGCATTACACGACATCCCCACATACTGCTGATGGAGACTATCATCGGGAACTTAACGTCTCCTGCTGCCCTGAGGCCATAAGGCAGTCCAAACGCACCTACCCATACTAACGGTTTTACGATTGTTATTGCCGTTATCATTTCAAAACAAAGTACAGCAGCCTCAGGTTCCATACCGCTAAGCCATGTTATAGGCTTGGTAACAGCAAATATAATAAGGCACGATATCAACACTCCCACCCATGCGACGCCCATAAGCTTTACTATATAGTACTTCGCCTCTTCTATCCGGTTTGCTCCGATACACTGTCCCACAACCGTCATAAGTCCAATCCCAACGCCATTGGCAAAAAGACCGTTCGCCATCTCGAGAATATTCGTCATTGCCTGAGCGGACATAACCGTCGTTCCCATCGTGGAGACTGTGGACTGTATCGCAATTTTCCCGAACTGAAACATACCGTTCTCAATCCCTGCCGGAATGCCTATCGACATTATTGTTAATATGAGCGCCATATCCGAGCGGATTTTTAAATAATCTTTTACTACGATTGTCTGCTTTGGCTTTCTCAGACAGTAATAAACCACAGTTGTGCTGAAGATTCTTGACAAAAGTGTGGCAGTTGCAGCGCCGGTCACTCCCCATTTAAATACATAAATAAATACTGCATTTCCGGTAATATTGATGATATTTGATATAACGGATACATTGGTTGGAAACTTAGAATTGCCCGATGCTCTGTAAAATGCCGCTCCTGCGCTGAACAGCGCCAGGAACGGGTATGAAATTGCTGTTATTATAAAATAAATTAGTGCATTTTCCATTACGGAATCTTCAACAGTCCCGAATATCAGCCGCAACAGCCTCTCTCCGCCCAAAATTCCGAATATTGTGATTGCGAGTGAAATCACAAGCACCATAAGCACAACCTGCCCTGCCGCCCTGTTGCTTTCCTTTTTATTCCCGCTGCCGATATACTGTGAACAGACGATTACCGCGCCTGCCGCCATCGCCGAAAACACCTGTATAACCAGATTATTTATGGAGTCAACAAGCGCTACCGCCGAAATCGCCACACTGCCAACCGTCGTTACCATCATGGTGTCTGCCATTCCCATAAGTGAGTTAAAAAACTGCTCTAAAACTATCGGCATAATCAGCCAAAACAGCGTCTTATTGTCAAATAATATGTTTTTCCAGTCTATCTGTTTTTTATCATATAGTTTCATTTTAATACCCATACACAAAAGCGGAGTATTTTCCTTTATTTCCTCTCCGGAATCCAAACCCTCATCTGGTTCAGCCCCCGGTTTCCCCAGGCATAATAAGGAATCAACGTAATTTTACACTCCTTCTCTTCAGGCTCCTCATAGCTGTAAAGTTCCTCTGACACCGTCTCCCGGTATCCTTCCGCATACAACTCCTGAATACCATATAATTTATTGGGCAGGTACTCTCCTACCGTGACCGCACCGCCTTTTTTCAACGAAAGAGACAGAACATCATTCTCATTGTCCACACCTTCCGCACAATAGATCAAAGGACCTCTCTCTATCGCCGCCTTGCCGGTATTAGCGGAAACTTTATTGCTCGTATAAACTTTCCTCACAGGCATATCAAATTCCACTGTCAGGATATCATTGGTACTGAAATCTCTATGTATATATGCATATCCCGATTCTTCCATCTCATATTCCGCCGATTTGCCATTAATGCAGATGGAAGCGCCTGCACTCCATGCAGGAATACGAATCGCCAACGGCACAGACATCATCTCCCCTTCGGGTTCAAAACGATATGTAATCTTATTGTCATATGGATATGTCGTCTCTAATGTGAGCCTGCCGCCGAAAGTATCCCGAAGATCGAGCGTTCCTCCAATAAACAGATTAGAGAACAACCTGTCTGGCAATAAATGCCATGCGTATTCCGCCAGAGAAGCCAAAAGCCTGGCCACATTAGGCGGACAGCAGGCGCAAGTGAACCATTTCGGTCTGACGGGCAGAGCATGTTTATGAGTCTGCGCCTCCCCGGAAATCCCCGGTAGTGCCTCGAGAGGATTCACATAGAAAAACCGGGTACCGTCCAGCTGCATTCCTGCCAACACGCAATTATACAAGGCCCGCTCCATTACATCCGCATACTTTCGATTTCTCTCCAGATACAACATTTTATTGGCAAAAAAGATCAAACCGATAGCGGCACAGGTTTCCGCATACGCCGTATCGTTTGGAAGATGATAATCTTTCGTAAAAGCCTCACCCTCATACGCTGAACCGATTGCGCCTGTCACATACATTCTGTTCTGAGTAATATTATTCCAGAGCGTCTTACATGCCTCTGCCAGAGTGTTATCCCCTGTCTCCATAGCAGCATCTGCCATACCGGTATAAAGATAGACCGCCCTTACTGCATGTCCTGTCGCCTTTTTCTGCATCCTGACCGGCTCTGCACATTGATTATACTCTTTATCATCTGCATTACTGCCCCATACCGACCATCCGCACTTTCTTTTTTCCTTCTTATAATAATCGCTGTCAACACCTCTTACATTGATAAAGTGCAGCGCCAATTCTTTGTATCTCTCTTCTTTCGTACAGCGGAACAGCCGCATCAGAGCCAATTCGATCTCCGGATGTCCGGGATATCCTTCAGCCCCTTCCTCAATAAAATGCTTGTAAATATGGTCCGCCATACCGCACATAATTTCCAGAAATCTGGTTTTCCCCGTACACTCTGCATAGGCAACCGCCGCCTCAATCATATGTCCCGCACAGTACAATTCGTGCGCTTCATGTAGATTTGTCCATCTCTTATCCGGTTCTTTGACCGTAAAATATGTATTCAAATAACCGTCTTCATGCTGTGCACTGCCAATCAGCTCTATTATATCATCACATCTTTGCTCCAATTCGGGATTTTGATTCTGTGCCAGTGAATATGCTGCACCCTCCAGCCACTTTGCAACGTCGCTGTCCTGAAAAACCATGCCATAAAACTCACCGTCACATTTTCCTGTGCGCAGTTTCTCCGCCGCCATACGGAAATTCTCAATACAGTGACTCTTCTCTGCACCTTCAATGCGGTCATTCAGTGCATTTTCCTGATAAGGAAGCACTACATCCCTTACCAGTTTCTCATATCTTCCCCAGAAACCATCTTTTACTTCAAATTTTCTTACCAGCTTTAAATCACTCATTTTGCTCCTCCGAATACTCTTATTCCAATTTGCTTTATATTATGATACACTAATCATAGTTAAATAACAATGATTTCAGGGGAGGATTATTATGTTTCGTTTTACGGATGACTGCCTGATTGGCATAGAGCAGATTGATAATGAACATAGAACTTTATTTGAATTGTTAAACAAAGCCGGGTACATACTCGAAAATAATTTTTGCAGCGACCGCTATCAGGATGTAAAGGAAATTATCGAGGAACTTGACAATTACGCAGAGCAGCATTTTTCACATGAAGAAGCATATATGGCTAAGATATGCGACCCTGAGCTTATCCTGCAACGCACACAGCACGAGTATTTTCGCGAGAAAATCCGTAATTATGCATTTGCAAATATTGATACTGAAGACGAACAGTATAGGGTTTTGACTGAATTAGTCAATTTCCTTGCAAAATGGCTATACCGCCACATTCTCGGAAGCGATGTTCTAATCGGCAAGCTACCGCCTCTTGAAGAATGGATGATTCGTGAAAATCCCTGTGAATTTACAGATGAATACCTGACCGGCATTGAATTAATCGACAGCGAACATAAGGAGCTTTTCAGTATTGTTGAAAAAGCAAACCATCTGGTAAAATCATATGATGAGGCTTCAGGCTATGACAAAATTCTGGATATACTTGACATGTTGAAGGAATACACTAAGGATCATTTTGCCGATGAGGAAGAATATATGGAGAGCATCGGATATGACGGACTAGATGCACAAAAACGCGCGCATGATGCTTTTATCCAGAAACTGGAAAACATTGATTTATCGGAAATTGACAGAAATCCACAGGAGTCGTTGCAGCAGCTTTTAGAGTTTCTGCTTGGGTGGCTTGTGAATCACATTTTATATACGGATAAAAAAATACCTGCCAGATAACAAGCGCAGACCTTACAACTTATGCTACAATTTTATATAAACCATGAAGAACCGCCGGCGGTACTCTGTCCGGCGGTTTTTGCATGTCTTCAACATTTTTTACATTTACCCATTGACAACTGATATATACTGTTATATACTGTTTATCGGCAAGAGTTATATAACTTATTTCTACATGTGGAAAGGTTGAAAGAATTGCATTCTTTCAACCGCAAGTTTGTGCAGGCATCGTTGATGCCTTAGGCACCCAAACTCGCAGGCTGAGAAAGGAGCATGGTCATAGATATGAATATTATAATAAGCAATTCATCAATGCAGCCCATTTATGAGCAAATCATAGGGCAGATTAAAGCTATGATCATGGACGGAAGGCTACAGGAAGAAACTCTTCTTCCTTCAGTCAGGTCTCTGTCCAAGGATTTAAACATCAGCGCCCTGACGGTAAAGAAAGCTTATGACAGCCTTGAAGCAGAAGGTTTTATCGTTACGGTGCACGGGAAAGGAAGCTTCGTTGCAAAAGGAAACCGGAACCTTTTGCAGGAAGAAAAAAGAAAAGCAGTGGAATCCAAGCTTGAAGCGGCCATTCAGGAAGGAAGAAAGTGCGGCATGAAGGATGATGAAATTAAGGAGCTGTTTGAGTTAATACTGGAAGAGTAGAGGGTATGACAGTTCTCGATAAAAGGAGTGATTGGATGATACTAAGGTTAGAAAATGTTCAAAAAAAGTATAAAGATTTCAACTTAGACTGCTCGCTGCAAGTTGCGGAGGGGTGTGTGACTGGACTCATAGGTGCGAATGGGGCAGGAAAAAGTACCACGTTTAAGGCGATTCTGGGATTAATCAGAACTGACGGCGGTACAATAGAGATTATGGGCAAAGACAGCCGGGAAATAAGCGTTTCGGACAAACAGCAGATAGGAGCTGTCCTTGCTGAGAGTACATTCAGCAATGTACTGACCATAAAAGATGTAATTCCGATTATGGAAGCGGAGTATCGTAACTTTCACAAGGATTGGTTTCTGCAAAAATGCGAGTACTATAAACTTCCTCTGAATAAGCCTCTTAAAGAGTTCTCAACCGGAATGAAAGCGAAATTCAAATTGCTGATTGCAATGAGCCATGATGCTAAATTCCTGATATTGGATGAGCCCACTGCGGGACTGGATTCCGTTGCCAGAAGCGAGCTGTTAGACGAGATGCGTGAGTTTATGAATCATGAGGATCGGGCGATTCTGATCAGCTCTCATATTTCCTCCGATTTGGAAGGTTTATGCGATGACTTGTATTTTCTACAAGATGGTAAAATCCTTTTTCATGAGGATACCGACGTGATTCTGTCTGATTACGCTATTTTAAAGGTCAATGAGGAACAATATAAAGCGCTGGATAAGAGCTATATTTTATACAGAGATAAAAGACCTTTCGGCTATGAGCTTCTAACGAAGGATAGGCAGTACTATCTGGATAATTATCGTGGAATTGTCGTGGAAAAGGGTAATATTGATGATATTATGCTGATGATTGCAAAAGGAGAGAGATTATGAAAGGATTACTGATAAAAGATACAAAAATCATATTACAAAACAAAAAATTTATTATTTTTTCGCTTGTGCTGGCGGCAATTATGTCTTTCTCGCAGTCAGAGTTTACTTCCTCCGTCTTATTCGGATATATTACTATGATTTTCAGTTTACTGGCAGTCAATACGCTTGCATATGATGAAAACGATAAAAGTATCGTATTTCTGATGACGCTGCCAATAAACAGGAACACATATGTAAAAGAAAAATATATTATTGCGTTTATTTTAAGTTTTCTGGGCTTCATGCTAACATCCATCTTCTGTGTTGTTTTACATCCAGATCAAGCAGCAGATATTTTGATGGGAGGAATTGCCACATATATTGTACTGCTTCTGTTTCAAATGATTATGATACCGGTGCGTCTGAAATTCGGAAATGAAAAAAGCGGAGTTGTAGCGTTGATATTTGCAGTTCTCGTTTTTGCGGTTTTTGGCGTAGCTAAGAACATTGCAAACCACATCAATGCACAACAAATATGGCTTAGCCTGTCCGAGATAGATAATTTTATAGAAGCTTTTTTATCACTGAATAAGCTACTCATTGCCGCAATATTGTGTCTGTTCGTGATTACCTTCTGCATGGTCTCTTTCCTTATCAGCATAAGAATCATGCGAAAGAAGGAATTTTAAGTCAGAAGGAATTTTGCAAGCGGCACCGCCATCAGCTGTGCCGCTATTTTTCTATTTAGCGATAGAGTTTTTAAGTTTTTCATTCTCTGAGAGAAGTTTTTGTATAATGGAATCTCTGTCTGCAATCTCAGCTTTCTGCTCTTCTATCGTCTTCTCCAACGACTTCATTCCCAGATTCTGCTCTTCTATCGTCTTCTCCAACGACTTCATTCCCAGATACTTCTCTTATAACCTAATCTCCAATGCCAAAAAACACAAAGCCGTCTCGTCTAAAGTAGACTCCAATGACTTCATACCCAGATCCTGCTCTTCAACCGTCCTCTCTAATGCTCTCATATCCAGATAATACTCTTCACGGTCCAGACATCTCTTACGAACTTGTTCGTCAGCGCTTAACTGAAAAATGGTTTTGGATGCTTCGTCAATATACTGGTCTTTGGCTGCTAACATCTTAATCTCCTCCCAGGTACTGGCTTTAAAAAGTTTAGCCCAATAGTCAATATGATATTCTTTATCCTCATCAGTTGCAAGATCTATTCGAGATAAGTCTACCACATTTAAGGTTAGTTTGTCACTATAAACATGATAATTTTTTACGTTCAACAGTTTGTTTGTTGCATAAAATTCAGGATAATTATCGAACAGGGTATAATCCAGAAAGCTGATATGTATGACTGGTTGAATTTCCCGATAATCCTGCCCATGATTAAGCATATCGAAAGAACGGCAAAGATAGATGAGCGAACGGTTAGGCCAGATAAGCTTTCCTGCTACCTGCATTTCGAGATTGATACGTGTTTGGTTATTAAGATTGACATTGATATCCAGTCGGAATTCTTTGTTTTCAATGGCTTCACCTAAGATAATGGGATTAGTGATTTCAACAGACAGGACATCTTCGTGATTAAGATGCAGCAGGGAACATATCAGTCCTTGCAGCGCTTTGTTATTAGTCTGTAGGACAGCCCTGAACATGTAATCGTTAGTCATACCGTATGGTATCGCACCTTGTGCATTCATGAATTCTGTGTCTGAATTTGAAACTTTTAAGTCTGCATCATTTTGACTTGCGGTTTGTTGATTTGAATATTGTTGACTTGTAACTTTTTGATTTGCATTTTTTTGCTTCATAGATGTGTCTCCTTTGTGATAATAGAAAATATAAAGATAAAGATTTGATATAGAATATTTATACCACGAGCGGAAAAGATGTGCAATTCTTTCTATTCGGTAAAGACGTAGAAAATATTAGAACGAAATAACGATAATAATTAGTAAAATTCACTATATTGTATAGCTATAGACTTCATGTATAAAAAGAACACCAGATATTGTATTGTGCAAATTTTATATGCCTAAATGTGTAGCTGTGGATACAGCTTGAATTCATTGCAGCAATATACGAATACTCAGCCTGTTATTCTCATATTCTGCGGATATCGTGCCATTCATCTGTTCTACCAGAGTTCTGGCAATCGCCAGACCTAACCCTGTTGATTTTCTTGCTGACTCAACCGTATAAAAGCGGTCAAAAAGCTGGGCGACCTGTACTCCGCTAAGCCCGGACGCCGTATTGGAGAAGATGATCTCGCCTGTTTCGTATAATGTAATACTCAGATCACCGTCGCTATACTTAACAGCATTATTCAAAAGATTGGAAAATACGCGAGTCAGTGCAGAACGGTCAAGTTTTCTTATCACTTTTTCTTCCGGTATGCGGATATCCGGATTTATTCCCCGTTCATTTAAGGTAGAATAAAAAGCGGCTATGCTTTCTTCCAAAACCTCATTTATAATAACCTGCTCATTTACTGCACCGTTTTCATTTGAAATGACAATCGAGTAGCGAAAAAGTTCTTCTGTCAGCTGTATCAGTATATCAACGCGATTTCTTATTATCTCAACATACCGCTTAACCACATCTGACTTTTCTTCCTGTTCAAGCAAATCCAGATATCCGCATATTGCGGTAAGCGGCGTCCGCAAATCGTGAGATATATTGGTTACGGCATTCTTAAGTTCCACATCGCCCTGATGGAAGCGGTGATGCTCCGTGCGTATTTTGCGAAGCAGCACATTAATGGAATTAGCCAGACTGCGCATATATCTGTCGCTGCCTGAAATATCAATCAACGTATTGGTATCGGTTGTGAGCCTGTCGGTAAATGCTTCTTCTATTTCTCTTGCAGTTTTTTGCATCAAATATATTTTTATAATTAAAACGGCAATTATCACGGCAAAAATGCAAATTACAGTCCACAATATACCGACTACAGCCCATAACCAGATTTCCATAATGAACTCTCCTTTTAAATCAAATCACACTTTCAATTGTGAAATGTTATTGCAAGTCACGAACTTAGGTCAAATAAACAAAAACGGTGCTCATCGCAAGCGCAATCGCCCCTTATTTTGTTTATTTGGCCTAAGTTCTGGTTATCCAAATAAAACTTTGCAAATAATGTCAATCTTTTAATTCAAATTTTTCCTTCTAAAGAAAAATACTCCACATGCCGTTGCCGATACGGCTATTAAAAGCGAATACGCCGAAAGCTTCACACCGCTTTTTGAAACATCAATCTCCTGATTCGCTAACTGAAGCATCTGGCTGCCCGGAAGAAAGTCATTTAAAAACTCATAAATTTCACGCTTTATCCCCGTAATATAGTGTGGGTTCTTTTGTCTTTCAACACTCTCTTCAATCACTTCGCCTGACTCATCTGTAAATGACAGGTGATACGCATCCCAATATTCCGGCTGTGCGAGGCTGCTGGCTATAGACATAGCGACTAAAAGAAACACGAACGAAATAATAATCGCCGCAACCGACGCGGTTGATTTACTTTTTATAAGCATGCTTATCAGTAGAAAAAATGAGCACAACGCAATCAGCGTCACAATACTTATAAGCCCAAGTATAATAAGATAAGCAATCGGCATTTCTCTGTTTCCAACAAGTGTACCGCCTAATAAAACAATTGTGACAAAATTAGTAAGATGCATTATCAGTATGGCAACAATACTTACAATAAGGTTTGAAAAATATACTGCACTCCTCGTATGTCCTACTATAATCTTATTACGAATAGTTCCGTTACTGTATTCCGTTCCTATGAATAATCCGATAAATACCGCACAGACAATCGGCATAAATAAACTGTTTGTAAATAAATAATTATCAAAATGCGGGTGATACCCCTCAATCTCCAGAGATTCCCGATACGGGGTCGTTGATGCCAAAAAACCTATTCCGAATGTGTATAGGATACCAATCCAGAATATCCTGCTTTTCCAAAGTCTTGTAAAATTTGCTCTTAATAATTTACTCATATATAATATACTCCTTTCTGATTTATTTCTCAGTTTCTTTTCCCACCAGACTCACATAAAAGCTTTCGAGACTTTCGTCATGCTCCTGCATGGAGATGATTTCGCATTTTTCTTCCTCAAGCGCTTTTGCAAGCTGTGAGACGTTTAGTTTGGCATAGACGTCAGCTTTAGTGTCTGAGAGTATCTTATATTCAATGTTCATTTTATCCAGCACGCGCGCAAGTGCTTTCGTATCGCTTACCTCCATCCTCACGCATTTCCGGCAGGCGTCTTCCAGCTCTTCTGCGCTCATTTCTTTTATAATATGTCCGTTATCGATGAAGCCGTAGTATGTTGCAAACTTGGAAAGCTCGTCGAGAATATGGCTCGATATCAGAACCGTAATCTGCTTTTCACGGTTAAGACGAAGTATAAGTTCACGCATCTCTATAATACCTTGCGGGTCAAGCCCGTTTACAGGCTCATCCAATATCAGAAAGTCAGGGTCGCCTACAAGCGCAATGGCGATTCCCAATCTCTGGCGCATGCCGAGAGAAAAGTTTTTCGCCTTTTTCTTTCCCGTACCTTCCAATCCGACCAACTTAAGGATATCCTCCAGTCCGTCAAAAGACGGAAGTCCCAGAATGAGATACTGCTGCTTAAGATTGTCCACTGCCGTCATATCAAGGTATATTGACGGAGTTTCCACCACGCCGCCTACTCTTCTGCGTGATTTAGCTATATCCTTATCGGTGTTTTTTCTTCCGTACAACGTGTATTCGCCGGATGTAGGCTCCTGCAGCCCGCAAATCAGCCTTATTAGCGTGGTCTTGCCTGCCCCATTTTTCCCGACGAAACCATAGATTGCTCCTTTGGGAACATTCATAGATAACCCGTTCAATGCTTTGAAATTCTTATAGTTTTTGCTCAAAGCATTCGTTTTAAGAACATAATCCATATAGATAACCTCCATTTTTATGATGTTAGCATTCTACAGGATAACAGTAAAGGAAGCGGTAAAGAAAACAGTAAAGAAATGGTAAAGATTTATTTAAGTCCTCATTTTAAAGCCAATCCCCCAGACTGCCTCTATATAGTCTTTACCATTTACATCCCTGAGCTTCTTTCGTAAATTGCTGACATGCATTTTCAGGGAAGTTTCCGTACAGTCCGGAGTATCTTCGCTGATACGTTCAAGCAGCAACGATTTCGTAATGACCTGCTCAGGGTTTAGCATAAGCAGTCTTAAGATTGCATATTCAGTTCTGGTAAGCCTGATTTCAATCGTGCCTACCGTTATTATGTGGGAATCCGTATTCAGTGTAATATCATCATATGTTAAAACGGAGGACGCGGCATTGTTCGCCGCAAGGCGAAGCTGTACGGCAATTCTTGCCAGAAGCTCTTTGGTGCTAAACGGCTTCGTCACATAGTCAACGGCGCCGCCAAGCAGAGAAGCCACTTTATCATCAACATCAACTTTTGCGCTGACTACGATTACAGGTATATCCTTTATCTTGGGAAGTACATCTTCTCCGTTTAATCCCGGCAGCATCAGGTCAAGCAGCACGAGGTCAGGCTTCTGATTAGAAAGAACATATAAGGCTTCTGTTCCTGAATATGCACGCGAAACGCTATAGCCTTCTTTTATGAGGGTTTCCTCAAGCATATTTCCTATATGCATGTCGTCATCAACGATAAGTATCTTTTTCATAGCTGCTCTTCTCTCCATTCTAAAATTCCAAGCTATCTGCGTTAAGGAGAAAATATTTCATCCCCATGATTACAAATCCTTCCTCATTTCTCCAAGGTTTTGCTGTTCCATTTACTATAACAATCTTCTTGAACGAATCCGGAATATTTCTCAATGAATTAAGTTCCTGTGTTTGCTTTTCTTCCGTAGACATATCATAAACTACTTGGATATAATATCTCTGACTGCCTTGATTTACCACAAAATCAACTTCTAACTGCTTATGAACCTTTTTCCCTTCATTATTTTTTGCATACACATCTACTATGCCGACATCCACATTGTAGCCACGCGCAAGTAATTCATTATAAACAATATTTTCCAGAATGTGGGTAGGCTCTTGCTGTCTGAAATTCAATCTTGCATTTCTCAGTCCTACATCAGTAAAATAATACTTCAGGTTTGCACCTACATATTTTCTGCCTTTAATATCATATCGGTTAGCTTTTGAAATCAAAAAAGCTTCTTCTAAATAATCTATATGGTTCGAAATAGTTTTATTGCTATAACCGCTTCCTCGTTCGCTTGCAAAAGTATTAGATATTTTAGTCGGATTTGTAGGTGCCCCTATAGCTGAGGCAAGAATATCCACTAAAGTTCCAATCTCATCAATATTTTGAATCTTGTTTCGTTCTACCACATCCTTGATATAAACATTAGCAAAAATATTTTTCAGGTATTCTCCTTTTTGACGTTCCGTAGAAAACTGTGCAACCTGTGGAAGTCCGCCATATATCATATATTCATTCCAAACGTCGTCATAATCTCCGTCGAAAGCCGCATAAAGCTCTGCAAAGGATAACGGATATATTCTAACTTCATCTCCTCTTCCCCGAAATTCTGTTACAATATCGCTTGATAAAAATTTAGAGTTACTGCCTGTTACGTATACATCAATATTGCTTATGCGAAGAAGACTGTTAAGCACCTCTTCAAAACGCGGCATAAACTGTACTTCATCCAAAAGCAGATAATATTTCTGCTCATCTTTCATTGCTGCTTTGATATATTTATAACACTTCTTCGGATCTCTCAACTCCTCATTCTCGATGCCGTCTAATGCAATCTCAATAATGTGTTCACTATCTACACCATTTTCTAATAAATACTTCTTAAACAGTACAAACAGCAAGAAAGATTTTCCACATCTTCTTATTCCGGTAATAATTTTTATCATTCCATTATCTTTTCGCATTTTCAACTGTTCAAGATACGTATCTCTTTTAATTTCCATATTTGCGCTCCTTATTTTCGTGCTTGGCACGTAATTTAGTAATGTTATTTTAACATTTAAATCTCTCTTTCTCAATACCCTTTACTGATTTAATATTTTTTATTGTCTCCGTAAAAGAAAAACAAATGCTTGACTTTTAATATCCACGGTACTATACTCTCACTAATTCAAAACAAAAAGGCTTTGATGAGGAATAGTAAATATCAGGGATATTGCAGAGAGAAGATGGTTGGTGCGAATCTTCATAGAACCGGTATTGAAGCAGCCTCTGAGCTGTGAACCGAACAGAGAATCTTAGTAGGCTTCAACGGAGTTCCCCCGTTAACGTAGGAAGCAATATCGGAGAAATCCCGTATTGACAGAGTGCAGAGAAATCTGAAATTAGGTGGTAACACGGACATGAAAGTTCGCCCTAAGTTGATATTTAGTCAACTTAGGGCTTTTTGTTTTGGAAAATTACCATAAAGGAGTGGAAAATATGACACCGGATCAATTAAGAAATTCATTTGTTGGCTATATGAAAAGAATAGGAGCCAGCCAAGTACCTTCCGCAAGCTTATTGCCGGAAAATGACCCTTCAACACTTTTTACGGGAAGCGGAATGCAGCCGATGGTTCCCTATTTGTTGGGCGAAAAGCACCCTATAGGGAATGAGATAACAGACGTTCAGAAGTGTTTAAGAACAGTGGATATCGAAGAAGTTGGCGACATGTCCCATTTGACTTTTTTCGAAATGATAGGTCGCTGGGAGTTCAGGGCAAATGCGGATGACTATAAGAAAAAGCAGATTGACGCTATTTGGGATTGGCAGGTTAATGAATTGGGAATTGACCCGCACAGACTGTATATTAGTGCGTTTAAAGGAAGCGAGAAACTGAATATTGAGAGAGACACCGAGGTAGTCCGGCTCTGGTCAGAGAAATTCAAATCTGTCGGCAGTAACAGGGATATCTACAACACGGCATTATTTCTGAATGCTAAACAGAAATTAGTTGAATTAAGCGGCAAGGAATATACGTATGATTTGAAGTCGTTTCGAATCATATTAGATCATGTGCGCGCTGCTGCTTTTTTGATTAATGATGGCGCAGAACCTGCCAACAGTGACGCGGGATATATAACCAGAAGACTGTTAAGAAGGGCAATCCGTGCAGGTAGAAAAATCGGAATACAGGGAAGTTTTGTGGCGAAACTGGCTGAGGTTTATATTGACGAAGCAACAGCATACGAAGATTTGATTGCAAACAAGAAGAATGTTCTGGAAATCATTAACAAAGAAGAAAAGCTATTCCACAAAACCTTGCAACAGGGAGAAATAGAAATCCGAAAGCATCTTAAAAGCAAAGGAAAAGTTACGGGGGCAGATGCATTTTATTTTTATGAAACGTATGGTTTTCCACTTGAGTTGACAGAAGAGCTATTATATGAAAGCGGATATATCATGGAGGAAAAGGAGTCCTACGCTGAGGCGGCAAAGAAACATGCCCAAATGAGCCGAACGGCAGCTGCCGGTAAATTCAAAGGCGGATTAGCTGACCAATCAACGGAAACCACGGCACTCCATACGGTGGCGCATCTGTTACTTGCAGGTTTGCGGCATGTTCTTGGCGACCATGTTATACAAAAAGGAAGTAATATCACTGCGGAGAGATTACGTTTTGATTTCAACCACGATGAAAAACTTACGACAGCGCAATTATCAGAGGTTGAAAAATTTGTAAATGATGCAATTTCCTCTAAGGCAATTGTTTCGTTTTCAGAAATGCCTAAAGCGGAGGCAAAGGAAAACGGTATCAGCGGGAACTTCTGGGATAAGTACCCGGATATTGTAAAGGTATACACAATCCGGGATGCCGAAGGTAAAGTCTGGAGCAGAGAAGTTTGCGGAGGTCCTCATGTGGAAAACACGGAATGTTTAGGAAAATTCAGGATTATAAAAGAGCAGTCTTCTTCTGCCGGTGTCAGAAGAATTAAGGCAGTGATTGAAAATTTACCATAGCAATAATTTGGTTCTGCATTTCCTCGACAGTTTCAATCCTTACCCTACCGATACTATTTCTTGCCATTTTAAAATCAACATCAGGAAACAGTTTTTCACAAAAACTATTTATTTCAGGCGATGCGCCCATTAAAGCTATGACAAGAGAATCCGTATCGAACTGTTTTAGCACTTCTCTCAATTCCTTTTCAGGGATTGCAGATAGTTGCTCGAAATCAGTTATCCGCTGGGGCTGTATATTGGGTTCTAATATATCATTTATAGTGATATTATATAACTTAGAAATTTTCAATAAAATCTCTAAGTCGGGAATTGTTGTTCCTGTCTCCCATTTTGAAACTGCCTGCCTTGATATGCTTAACCTTTTTGCTAAATCATCCTGCGTGTAATTATGGCTTTTACGCAGATATTGTAAGTATTTTGAAATGATATTCATATTCATCAAAATCACTCTCCTTTTTACCATTATAAAACATATGACAAAAAGAATAAAGAATCTGATAAGTTCTAAAATGCAAACACCGGTTGCATAATTTATAATTTTGGGGAACATGTAACCTCATGTAACATAATATGTTACAAAGAATCAAGAAAGAGCACATACTGATTGGTTGTTTTGATACATATGGTGTGACATAATATATCTTGTCCGGAGGCCAAAAGGATAATAAATTGAAAAAGAAACAAGGAAATTATGAACGATAAGGAGATAAGATATATGAGCTTAGGAGCAAATATAAGTTTTTTGAGAAAACAGAAAAAATTTACGCAGGAACAATTTGCAGAAAAGATGGGCGTTACGCGTCAGACTATTTCAAGATGGGAGTCTGACGAAGTAATCCCGGAACTTGCAAAACTTATTGAAATAAGCGACCTTTTTGCATGCAAGCTTGATGCGCTTGTTAAGGAAAATCTGTCAGATCAGGGAGAGATTTATTCAGATGTTCTGATTAAAAGAATAGCGCCGTTTAAAATGGCGAGATATGTAATGATTTCTCCCAATCCTGAGAGCAATGTTAATGAATATATGGAGAAATGGGCTGTTAGCAGCGGCCTCAAGGCTTCGAATCCGAATGCAAAAATAATAGGATGGGATTTTCCTTTTGTATCGCAGGAACAACAAAACAGATTCGGAATGCACGGATATGTGGCAGCCTATATTTTACCGGAAGGGTTTAATACGGAATACCCCGGCGTAGAGTACGCAGAAAATGCAGAGGCTGACTATGCAATGATTACCATTAAAGAGCCTTTTATACGGCCTTTTGAGCGAATTCCTAACGCTTATAAGCTCATTATGGAATATCTTCAGGCTAATAATTTTAAAGAGAAACAGCAGGATAACATTATCAGTTGCTTTGAACATGAATATGAAGAGAATGGCATCGTATATATGGATGTTTATATTCATGTTGATGGTGTTACCAAAGTTGATGCATTTTCACATTTTAATTGAAACGGCTTAAAATAGCTGTGGGGGAGCATAATTGATGGAATTGATAAAGGCCGGTACATCTGATGCATTAGTGATAAATAGTATTTCCAAGCGCGCATTTGATAGTGACATTGAGGTTGGAACCTCTTCAAAAGGAGGTCCTCCCGGATATAAGTCTGTAAATTTTCATGTTAAGATGGCAAAGGCAAATCATCTATATAAATTATCAGTAGACGGTCTTATTGTGGGAGGCGCCATTCTTTTCAAGGATGGGCTTAAACTTAATATAGGCAGAATATTTGTAGACCCTGAATATTTCAGAAAAGGGTATGGCATATTTATAATGCAGGAAATTGAAAGAATTTTTCCTGATGCAAAAGAATTATATCTTGATACGCCAGCCTGGAACATTCGTACAAATGCTTTTTATCAAAAGCTGGGCTATATCGAGTATAAGAGGGATGATGAGTTCATTTACTATGTTAAAACAACTTTAAGAAAATCTTAATGGAATATACAGACAGTTATAGTAGAATTAGTGTTGTTCATGACTGACATGTAACCTAAATCCATTGATGAGGTGAAACACCATGACAACAAATTATCTGATAACAGGAGTTCAGGCACTTAAAGGCGGAGTTTTAGCAGGTATATCGGTTTATCTTATTATTATTATTCTATTATATATCCTAAAAATACGCAGAGGTATATCCCGAAAATGTATATTTGAGATGGCGTTTTGTATTTATGGTATCACGCTGTTAAAAATAACAGGACTTTTCTCACTAAACTATAGTTTAAGCGGGCATTTCAGCTATAGTTTAGTGCCTTTTATCAACAGTTCAATCATTCCTGTTTTATTAAACTTTATTCTGTTTGTTCCATATGGTTTTTTACTGCCGCTTGTTTTTCGCTCATGCAGATGGAGCTGTAAAAATATTGTATTTGTTTGCGGTTTAACTTCATTAATAATTGAACTTTTGCAGATATTTGGCGGCAGATATGCAGAAATAGACGATTTCCTGATTAATACATTAGGAGCGTTTTCAGGCTTTATAATCTATTCCTGCATAAATGAACTAAAGAAAAACCGTAAAAAGGCAACTATATCATTTGCGTCTCTTTGTTTTGCTCTCATAATATGCTTTACCGGAATTTATTACATAGGGGACAATGCAGAACAGCTGCCTGACGGGCTGGATGCCATTGAGAGTAATATTGCTGAGGTTAATGTATATTTTAATGGTGAAAAACAAAGTATTAATGTAGATTCTTACATATATCGCAGTTTTGCTATCCAGATTTCCAATTGCGGAGGTCATCTACTGGAAACAGAAAACATTTCCGAAAATATGATTTGGAATAATGATTGTTTTATTGAAATCATATACTCTTCTCCACAGCAGATTTATTTTGAAAATGCTGATAATTTCTCTATTGATAACGCTGACAGAATTTTGTATAATGCCAACCAAAACATTTTATACTGGGGAAATTCCGATTACCAAATCTGTATGGACTATACAGAAATGGGCGAAGAATTACAGCCACATAAAGAAGAAATATTAAAACAATATGAGCAGCTGCCGGCACTGATTATTAGTTATTTTGAACAGCAATAAATCAAAATCTTGTGCTAAATAGTTGTTGAATTTCCTTACTCTTTATGTTATATTTCTTTCACTATAACTTAGATGATGCTTTCGCAGTTATCTAAATATATCAGAAAGGAACCCGCTATGTTTGGAGCATTATTAAATTACAGTAGGAAAAATCAGACCATCACGCTACAATATGAAGAACAGAACGTACAGCTGCAAGTCCTGACGGATAAAATAGTCAATGTATTCGTACCATTGACTTCGCCGGTTCATCGTTCTAAGGCTATCGAAGGTGACAAGGAGCTTCCCACTTCATTCACACTAAATAAGGAATCCGACCATTTGATCCTTGCTACCGAATGCCTAATCTGTAAAATCTATGATGACTTTAAAATCGATTTCTACAGTAAATTTGATAATAAAGAAACTCTGCTCTGTGCAGACTATCGTGGTCAGCGTATACCGCGCTTTGAACTTCAGGAGTCATTTATTGAATTCATCAAGCAGGAAGGTCATAATTTAGATACGGCAGGAAGCAGTGATTATCCTGTTCAATGCGTAAAACAGCTGGATAAAGGCGACTGTATCTATGGACTCGGAGATAAGACGGGTGTTCTGAACAAGCGCTATTATGAATATGAGAACTGGAACAGTGATATTCCGGACCCTCATGAGGACAGCTTTAAATCTCTTTACAAGAGCATCCCATTCTATATTACGTTAAAAGAAAAAGGCGTGTACGGTATTTTTTATGACAACACCTTCAAGAGCTACTTTAACTTCGGCAAGGAAAACGACAATTACTATAGCTTCGGAAGTGATGACGGCAATCTGGATTATTACTTTATCTGTGGCGAAAATATGCCTGAAATCGTAAGCGGTTATACTTATCTGACAGGACGCATGCCCCTGCCTCAAAAGTGGACTCTGGGCTATCAGCAATCCCGCTGGGGCTATGACAGTGAAGAAACCTTCCGAAGCTTAGCGGCGAAATTCAAAGAATGTCGCATTCCCTGTGATGCGTTGCATTTTGATATTGACTATATGAGTCATTATAAAGTGTTTACATGGGATACTGAGCGTTTCTCAGACCCGCATAAGCTTATAGCAGACTTAAAAGAGCAGGGAATCAAGGCCGTTACTATTATCGACCCGGGCGTCAAAGTCGAAAAAGATTATTATATGTACGAAGAAGGCGTAGAAAATGATTATTTTGCGAAGTCTCCTGATGGCAGCATTTATGTGAATGCAGTCTGGCCCGGTGATGCGGTATATCCTGATTTTGGCAATCCCGATGTTAGGAAATGGTGGGGAGAACATCTGAATTTTTATACCGGTTTAGGAGTAAGCGGCATCTGGAACGACATGAACGAACCGGCAAGCTTCAACGGTCCACTTCCGGACGATATAATTTTTACGGACGAGAATAAGGATTCCACCCATGCCGAGATACACAACGTTTATGGTCATAATATGGCTAAAGCCACATATGAAGGCTGGAAGAATCTGACAGGCAAAAGACCTTTCGTAATTACCAGAGCCTGCTATAGCGGCTCCCAGAAATACACAACGGTCTGGACAGGCGACAACCAGAGTCTCTGGACACATCTGCGCATGGCGATTCCACAGCAGTGCAATCTGGGGCTTTCCGGTATTCCTTTTATGGGGACAGATATCGGCGGCTTCGGAGCAGATACCACACCCGAGCTTATGGCACGCTGGGTAGAGGTCGGCTGCTTTTCACCACTGTTCCGTAGCCACTGTGCTAAAGGCAGTATGAATCAGGAACCCTGGCTGTTTGGTGAAGAAGTTCTTGACATCTATAGGAAATATGTAGAGCTGCGATATAGTCTGCTGCCGTATTTTTATGATTTATGCAGGGAGAGCGAGCAGACCGGTATGCCTATTATCAGACCGCTTGTTCTGCATTATGAAAATGACGAAAATGTCAGAAACCTGAATGATGAGTTTTTAGTAGGAGAACATCTGCTTATAGCTCCCGTGGTGGAACAAGGTGTCAGAAAACGTATGGTTTATCTGCCCGAGGGAGTCTGGTATGACTATACAAGTCATGCTGAGTATCAGGGCAATCAGTTTTACATTATTGACGCGCCTTTAGATGTATGCCCGATTTTCGTCAAAGCCGGTACGATTCTGCCCAAAGCCCCGGCACAGATGTATGTGGGTGAAGTCGAAAACCCTGAGCTGATTCTGGAGGTATATCCGGGTGCAGGCTCATATACGCATTACAATGATAATGGGGAAGATTTTGCCTATCGTGACGGCGCTTATAATGAATACCTGTTCAAGACCGACGGAAACAGGCATGTGGAAATCACGAAACTGCATGAAGGATATAAGGATTATCCGGATATTATAATAAACTATGTTTAATCGGCTTAACTTATAAAACAGAATAACTTCAAGGATGGAATTGTAACTCTGCCTTTCCATCCTTCATTTGAATAATCCTGTCTGCATAAGCTGCCATTTCCTCATTATGCGTAATCATAATTAATGTCTTTTGATATTTCCTGCAGGTATCCGCCAATAAAAGTACTACTTTTTTGCTGATTTGGGTATCCAGATTACCCGTGGGTTCATCTGCTAAAATTATCTGAGGTTCATTTGCCAAAGCCCTTGCGATAGCCGCTCTTTGCTGCTGTCCGCCTGAAATCTGTGACGGCATACGATTTGCTAATGCTTCTATTTCCAGTTCACTCATTAACTCTTTTATAAAACCCCAATTAACCATTTTTTGTTCCAACAATATAGGCATAATAATATTCTCTTCAATAGTTAATGCCGGAAGCAGATTGAATGACTGAAAAACAAATCCTATGGTCTTTCTCCTGTATTCTGCCAGCTGATTTTCATTTAAAGCATTTATTTGTTTTCCTGCTGCATATATCTCTCCGGATGTGGGAATATCCAGTCCTCCAAGCATATTTAACAATGTACTCTTTCCTGAACCGCTTGGACCGAGAATTGCAGTAAACTCTCCTTTCTCAATCTCCAGGCTGACTCCATTCAGAGCATAAATTTTTTCTTCTCCCTGTTTGTATATTTTAAAAACATTTTTCAAACTGATATATGCCATTCTAATAACCATGCCTTCCTCTAAACCTTACTCCTTTTCCAACAATACCGGAACATTTTTGTCAAACACGTGATTTCCCTTGAAAAAACAAAATATGTAAGTAAATCCATATAACATAGCACCACCTATGACCGCTGATGTGAGTATTCTCACTATATTAATTTCCTGCCCGGCTCCGGTGATAAAGAAGAGTGCCACCACCAATGCACAAGGCATAGCCAGCAAAATCATATATTCTGCTACTATTGCAATTTCGCTTATAATTAATCGGATTACTCTTTTTCTTGTCATTCCCAATGCAATTAATATTCCATATTCTCTTTTTCGCAATTGTACATTTACATTGATATTGCAAATAATATTTGTAATGGTCATTGCACAGATACAAATCATAAGATAGATTGCCAC
>JAIDPH010000286.1 GCA_029062885.1 Lachnospiraceae bacterium | reverse complement strand
ACATAATACTTGTAGGAAATGGAAGGAAACGAGAATTTGCTATAGAACAAATCAAAGCACTTGGGCTGAAAAATGTATATCTTCCTGGAGCCTTTCCGCGAGAAGCTATGCCATATTTCTATGAACATGCAGATATTCTTTTGCTGTCTTTGAAAGATGAACCAATTTTTTCATTGACGGTTCCCGCTAAATTACAGGCATATATGGCCTCAGGTAAACCAATTGTAGCAATGATCAATGGAGAAGGTGCTGACCTAATAAAGGAAGCTAACTGCGGATGGAGTGTGCCTGCGGAAGACGCGAATGCTTTGGCAGACTTATTATGTAAGCTATCGAAAGAAGACAAGGCAATATTATTCAAAAAGGGAGAGAACGGAAGGGCTTACAGTGCAAAGCATTTTGATTTCAATAAATGCATCGATAATCTAGAGAATCACATTATAAAAGTTCAGTAACTGAATACTTCCATGGTTTGGTGGATTCCCAGAATTGATATAATTTTGCAAGCGTTTATCAATACCTACAAAATTATAAATTCAAGTAAGGAATTGAATAAATACCGATTTAATATAATAATACTTTACGAAGGAACAGAATTACATAAAGATCATACTTCCTGATTACTTATAATAAAACCAGTCCCGATTACGTTATATAAATATATGCTGTCTCAAGAAAATATCTTGCTTTTTGGGAACAGCGATTAACGTGACAGCTGAATGGAATCGACAGTATATTCAAAACATCATCTAAATGAAATCGCTGATATTAAGGGTTTTACAATAAAAAACGTTAATATCCAATACGATAGGAATACTGTAAGGGTGAATAAGCTCATCCTTGGTCCGGATTGTGTCACATCCTATACTGAAGGGCCGATTGCTCCAACCCAATTTGCTATTATACCTAAGAAAAACGCATGCTTAAAACGGGAATTCCTAAGTTTTATTTTTGAATCAGGAATGTTTTATGCCTATCTGTCAGCTCGACAAGGAAAGAAATCTGTAGCCTTGGAAACTTCAGAGTCAGATCTAAAGAGTTTCGATGTGCCTATCCCAACCACCGAAATTCAACTCCTTATCATAAAACAGCAGGTTGCTTTTGAATGGGCCAAACGCAATATAAATGACGGATATAAATATTCAGGATTGCGTATGGCCACTTATGACGACATCAGGCATATATTGGCTTACGAACTATATTACCCCAACCAAACCCAATTGATGAACATTCATCCGCTAAAGGCTCTTTCCGGAATAGCTGACATTCTTGATGATCCTCAGAGATTATTTGAGATATTGCTGTTCGAACGTCAGGAGATGATGGAACAAGTGAAGAGATTCAGATCCTACATTCAATTCAGGTAATGATATGGGTTGGAGAATAAACAAAATAATATTTGAAAACTTCAAAGTTTTCAAAAACCGATACGAGATAGAACTGGAAGGCAAACATTTTCTTCTTTTCGGAGAAAACGGCAGCGGGAAAAGTTCAATCGGCTGGGGACTCTACACTTTTCTTCAAAGCGTGTTGAAAATGCCTGACATAAATGAGGCTCAGAAATATTTCAATCACACTCATGAGCAACACCTTAGAAACAAATTCTCCAACGATGCCGATCATTCAGGAATTACTATTGAATTCATTGATCCAACAAGCCTACAACGATTGACTAAGGAGGATTCAATCCAACGCGTCGATACTCATATAGGAGGATCCCTGTCTATTCCTTATTCTCTGGCCGCAAGCGATTTTCTTAACTACCGTTACCTTAACTCATTGTTTGATTTTAAAAACAGTGAGACAAATGATATCTTTCCCATAATGCTGCATGAGGTATTTCCAATTGATTCGCTTCAGCATGCGGTAATAGATATCAACGGGGTATCCAAAGGAAGAAAAATAAGGGATTGGTGGATCACTTTAAATGACTATTTAAGACAGTTACCCAAAGAAAACGCTCCTCGAGAAAAATATACTCTTCAACACGGACTTCAATGGGATACATTCATAGCTCAATTAGATACATTCAATCAAGATTTAACCCACTATTTATCCAACATTGAGATCCGGGCTAATCATTTACTCCTTAATACGTTCAAGATTAAGGCGGAAATTACATTATCGTATACAAATGCAAACTGGGAAGTAGTATATCCTAACCCATCAAATGGAAACATAAAACTGTGCAAACCTAAAATTCATCTAAACGCACGTTTTCTTCATCCTGGAGCCGTGAATCAAAACATAAAGCATCCACGGTCATTCTTCAACGAGGCATCCTTAAGTAAAATGGCGCTTGCGTTGCGACTGGCCATTACCGAAAACCGTTTGATGGATGCACCGGATTTATGTAAAATCCTTGTCATCGATGATATATTGATTAGTCTTGACATGGCTAACAGACTGTCAGTGATTGACATTCTGCTGGATTACTCGTCTTCTTTCCAGATGATCATTCTGACCCACGACCGTAGTTTCTTCAATATCGTACGCAATAAGATTGAGGACAGGAAACAGAAAGGAAATTGGAAGTGCTCTCAAATCTATATCAAGCCGGACCTAACACGCAATCAAGTTCCGGAAGTTGTGATTTCCAATATCAAGGATGGTCTGGATCAGGCGAAAGATTATTATCTTTCAGCTGAATTTGAAGCTGCAGTAGTATGTCTTAGAAAGGAATGTGAGGCATGCCTAAAGAAAATTGTACCCCTCATCAGAATAATCGACCGGCGGCAAATCGATAAAGGAGAGATTGTGTATCAGGACCTGAAATCCATGATTAAACAGTTTTATATATATCTTGATGAACATTTTACATTGGATCTTGCAGCGACCATGCCCAATCCATCGCCCAATCTGCATACGTTCAGACAGCTTTTACTAAATAAAGCGGCGCATAATGATTACGGATCTCCAAGATTCAATTCCGAAATACTTCAAGCCTTTACTGAGATCACAGAATTATGCGCCATCAAAAAAACTGTACTTGTTCATTCCTCTAAAATTGGCACTGATACTTATAAGTTCTCAATAACAGACAACGCCGGAATACCAAAAAGCTTTTCGTTTACTTTCGGGGATGTGTTTTCAGTTCTATCAGCAAATGGAATTGACTATGTGATAAATGCCCACATAATAGTAAGTTCAAACATTCGACTATTGAAATCTGAGATAAGACAATTCTGTAATTTGCATCGAGTATCTGTGCCTACCAATATACTGCAAAATATAACAAACACAGCCACAGGCACCACCCTTGACACGACATTATCACATTTAAGGCAGTAATTGGCCAAGCCAACATGTAACTGTCCAATTACCTTTTTTGCCAGATTAAACGGTGTGCAGTAATTTTGCAGGCGATAACCAACACCTACAAAATTATGTACTCAAGTAAAGACTATGAGAAGC
>JAIDPH010000285.1 GCA_029062885.1 Lachnospiraceae bacterium | reverse complement strand
ACCCCAAACGTTCCAGAATAAATTTTGCATTTTTGCTTGACGATCCGATTGCAAGTTTTAACCCTCTTTTTCGAAGCTCATCCAGAGTCTCTTTGACCTCAGAAGATAAGTCTTTCTCTGTCATCTGACCAAGCAGCTCTACATATGTTTTGTTTTTTTCTTCTGCTAATTTTTGCTTTTCTTCCTGAGAAAGTTCTTTATCATACCTTTCCAGAATGATTTCCAGACTTTCCATCCGGCTGACTCCCCTTAACCGGTTATTAATTGTTTCATCAAAATAGATTCCCATACCGTCCGCCATTTTTTTCCACGCCAGATAATGGTATTTATCCGTAAAGCAAATTACTCCGTCCAAATCAAAAATCACTGCTTTATAATTCATTGTGTCCTCCAAAGAAACTTACTGCGTTTTTCTAGCCATATATTTTTTGAAAGTGACCAGTTCAATCACCTTATTTTCATTATTTAAGTAAATCAAGAAACATACTAAAATCAATGCTGTTACAATCTGCTGGATGGATGCATCCACATTCAGCCTTGCATACATCAGAGAAATGAATGCTGTCGTAACCGCCCCCAACAGATAACCGATTTTTTCATTGCAAAATCTGCCAATAAATCCTCCGATGAACATTGGAAGAAAGGCTGTAAACATAACGCCGATTGAGCCGAAATTTAAAGCCATCTGTATTGTTCCCGTGTTGGTTGCACTTATAAAACCAACTACGCCCATAAGCGCTCCGGCAATCGTATAACAGCAAACTGCATTGGGAACTTCTTTAATTCCTGTATTCACTGATACTTTCTGTCCGGAAACAAGAGACTTATATTCATAACCAAACTGCGTGTGATCAAAAAGAAAGATAAAAATTGATAAACCAAATATAATTACAAGTGCATAATTGAATATGCCCGGGAAACTGGTAAGTTCCGTATTTGCCACAAACGATACACCGTATCCTGATGTAATCGCAAACGCAAGACCTTCATAAAACAGTGCCACGCCAAGAGATACGATGATGGGTGGAAGTTTTACAATAACATAAATCAATCCTGACACCAGCCCAAGCACCGCTCCTGCTATAATTGAAATGATAAGCATCGGCACAGTAGGCAAACCAAGTGATGTACAGATGGATGCGCTGATTACAGACGACAACAATGATATTGAGCCAATAGAGAAATCAAATCTGCCGCTGTTTAGATTGAGTGATAATGCGAATGTTGTAAGCATTACAGATGCCGTTGCTCTAAAAAATAATATCCAGTTTCCTTCAGTTTCAAATAATTTCACGCCTTTTACGCTGCACAGTATGAGCACAATCAGAAAGGTCGCTACGGGAATTGCCGCTGTTCCTGCTATTCGTTTAAAAATATTTGTATTATTTGTTTTCATATCATCATTCCTTACTATTTTTGTGTTGCAGGGCAGCGGTGGACGAATGTCCACCTGCCTTCTGCGTAACTTCCTTAACTTTCAAATCATTATTTACCCTGAATTTCTTCAAAACTGTACTTACTTACAAAACTCTCAAAGGATGCATAATCTGCTGTCAGCAAAGTATCTAACATTTCCTTTGTATAAGCCGGTGAATCCACACTGCTGTCTACCGCATAGTACGTATTAAACTCATCTGCACTGGTTGCTACCCAATATCCCTGACTCAGTGCAAGTGCGCTTCCGTCTGCCGTGCGGATAGGTGAACCTAAAGTCGCTCTGTACGTTGCAATAAAGATTGGTCCAATGCTGGCTGAAAATTTACCTGCAAGATAATCAAGCATTCCGGCTCCCATCGCATCACCGTAGCTGCTTGCGTAAGCATCCACACTGGCAATCTTAACATCTGTGCCGGAGATTGCCGTACCAAAGAAATCAGAACCGTTTCCTACTGCAAGAATTACTTCCAAATCTGCTGTCTGTGCCATTTGTGCACATTTTCCGAACCATGCGTCATCCATATCATATCCGCCGACATAACCCAGAATATTAACATCACCGATAGCGCCTGTCTTTACTTCACCGTCTGCAAAAATCTGACCGATAATAGCACCCTGATCCGTTGCGCCCTGGTAGTTCGCACCATCACCGCCTGCTTCTACCATAGCCGTTAACATACCGGCTGCACGATAAATATGCATTTCGGTATAATACGGAATTGCTCCACCGAAGATAGCAAAGTTCTTTACACCCTGATCCAGATAATGTTTAGCCATGTTGTAACCGGTCTCAAATTCCACATTAAGAGAGGGTCCGATTGCGCCTACATAATGTTCGTAACCTTTATAGGTTTCATATTCTTCTTCGGTCAAAGTACCTGTAGCAACCGCATAGTACACACCTGCCTCTTCACACTGCTCAAGCTGTGCCGCACGGTCAAAAGATGAAAATGATATGATGGCTTTACAGTTATTTGTAATAAAGGTATCAATTGCTGAGGTTTCACCTGCTGCATCTGTAAGTTCATCGGAATAAATCATTTCAACATTGTATTGTTTCTGAATGTATTCCGTGTAATAGGTACGAAATGCAAGCGCTTCCGCAGTGGTTGCATCTGATACCAGAATACCCATCTTTACCGTTTTACTCATATCAAGATCTGATGCTGCAGTTTCATTTGCTGCCGCAGAATCTCCGGATTGCTCCGCCTGCCCCTCAGTTCCTGTACTGCTTGTGTTACTTCCTGTGTTCGAACTGTTGTTTCCGCAGCCTGCTAACATTGATACTGTCATAGCTGCCGTAAGCAATAATGCCCAAAACTTTTTCATTAGATATTTCCTCCTTTATTTTTCATTTCTACGTTTTATGTATTAAGTGTCTCCACGAAATACCGAATCTGTTATCTGGGAAGCATTTTCCCTCTCTGATCGCTGGTTGCAAGAAATACAACCAGAATAAAGATTGCCGCCTTTACCATTTGTCCAATTCCCGAATTCAGGTTGAACATCACCATAATCTGACCAAGCAGTGTCATGGAAAAAGCTCCGATTACTGCCGCATAAATTTTACTTCTTGCTCCTCCGGATACCGGCATACCGCCAAATACAATGGCTATGATTACATCCATACCTACACTGGAAGCAGTGTTTCTTGTCAGGGTAGGAGCATAAATGATAGAGAGGAACGCTCCCAGTCCTACACCAATACCCGACATCGCAAATGCAATGATTGCCATCTTCTTTTCCGAAATACCGCTCAGTTTTGCACAAATCGGATTACCGCCTTGGAATTTCTGCATTCTGCCGACTTTCGTAAAACTGAATATGAAAACACAGAGCAAAACAAAAATAAGCAGAACTATTATTTTAAACGCCGTATTGTTAAGAGGTTTTACTGCTGCCGAAGGAACTGCAATTTCCGATCCGGTTCCGTTTATGCTGATTAAAACCAACACCAAAGCATTCAGAACACTCAACATTGCAATTGTCGTAACAAATACCGGCAGATTAAATACGGATGCCAATACTGAATTAAGCAGTCCGATTAGAATCGCTATTCCGACACAGGTAATCAACATAACAAACAGATTTTCAGTTCGGTTATATATCATTCCGCCGATTAATGCGCTTACTGCAGTCGAAGCACCAAGACTGATATCAAAAGACCCCAGCGTGTAAATAAATATAGCGCCCGTAGCAACAACCGCTACCACAACAGACTGATTAATAATGCTTTTCAATCCGTAGGAAACATTGATGTCCTGCATCGTTCCGATTACCAGAAAAGCTGCAAATAATGCAAGTAATCCGAACAAGGGAGTTAAATTCATGATGTATTTCTTTATTTTATTTGTTTTCATTCCGCTTCCCTCCTAAATCATGTACTGAATGATATCTGATTCACTTAGAGTTTCACTTCTTGGAAATTCCTTTTTAATCTCCCCGTCCTTCATGACAATCAGACGATCCGCCATTCCTATTAACTCTGCCATTTCTTCGGAAATAATAATGATTGATTTTCCTTCCTTTTTCATCTGATACATCAGTTGATACATGGCTTGTTTTACACCGATGTCAACACCTCTGGTCGGACAATCCAGAATCAGTATTTCGCTTCCTCTTCCGATCCATTTTCCGAAAACAACTTTCTGTTTGTTTCCACCGGACAGTGCGGATACATATTGATTCATTTCTGCACATTTCACGCTTAAATCATCGATTTGCTTCTGCACATACTTCTTTTCTTTCCCGGGTAAAATCAAGAAATTATGTAGAGCAAACCGATCTAATCCTCCGACTGCCAACTGTAATCATATAATCCGCTCCGGATTCCTTATATGCAGCAACACCGGTCTGCACATTTTCAATAGTCGGA
>JAIDPH010000284.1 GCA_029062885.1 Lachnospiraceae bacterium | reverse complement strand
ATACAATAGTGCTATAATAATCACAACCCAATACGAAAGGAGAGATATCTATGGCACTGGCAATTTTAACCGCAAGGGTAGACGAAAAGGATAAAGCCAGCTTTGACACTTTCTGCTCTAATGTTGGCCTGAATACCTCTACTGCAATTAATCTTTTTGTGAAAGCAGTTTTACGCGAAAACCGCATCCCGTTTGAAATCGCCCAGACTACCGACCCATTCTTCTCCGAAGCAAACATGGCTTATGTGAAAAAATCCGTCCAGGAACTAAAAGCCGGAAAAGGCACCGCCCATGAACTGATTGAGGTGGACGATAAGTGAAAAGATATGGTCAGATGACGCCTCTACATTGCCCATTGCAGAGGTCATTATGACGATAAATAATCGTAAGTGATACATTATAACAAATTTTTCTCAATATACCCGGCTACGCCATCCTCATCATTACTTTCCGTTATAAAATCCGCCGCTTTAAGAACCTCACCAATGGCATTGGAAACAGCGACACCCACACCGCAATTCTTTATCGGCTCTATATCATCATAATCGTCTCCGAAATATACTGCCTCATCCTGCCTGACGCCAATATATTCCAACATAGCCTTGATTCCATTCCATTTGGTTGCTTCAGTACTCATAATCTGTATTAATCTGCCCTCAGCCACTGTCATGTATGTATCCGAAGTTAAAGCCTCTTTGACTTCCTGCTGTATATTTTTTTCTTCGCTGCTGAGCAGTATCTTAAATATAATACTTTCCGTGGGCAAAGCGGGAAATCCGTCAAAAACTGTTGCATTCCATTCAGGAATCTGAACATTTGAAAAAATACCGGCTCCTGTTTCAAGTGACAGGACTAAGCCCGGTATTTTAATCACCTTTTTCAAAATTGCTTCCACACTGGACGGATTAATACCATTTTCAATGGTGTCATGCGGCAGAACAATCCTTGCGCCATTCAATGTAGTTACGGCTTCAAAGCCAATTTGATCATTATAGGTTAAAATAGCTCTTTCAGGACGGGCGGTTGCCGCCATGAGAATGATTCCCATATCATGACATTTTTTCAGTATGGTATTTGTATATTCCGACACCGTTTTGTCTGTGCGGAGCAAGGTCTGATCCAAATCTGTTATAATCGCTTTTATCCTTTTATTATCCTGATTTGATTCTTTTAAATCAGTAAGTATATTTTTTTCAATCCAGACTGCTACGCCATCCTCGTCATTAGACAGGGTGACACAATCTGCAACATCTTTAATATCCTTAACGGCATTGGAGACAGCTACTCCTGTACCGCAGATTTGCAGCATTTCCATATCGTTTATATCATCACCGAAAGATACAATATCGGTTAATGAAATGTTCAATAATTTTACTAATTCATGGATTGCCTGTATCTTACCTGATTTTTCCGGCAGAAAAGCATACCAGTTCTCGCCACGGTAACTCTGTAGGCGGCAGTGATATTTTTTCGCAATTTCTTCTGCTGTCGCACTGTCAGGTAGCTCTGCTAAAATTTTATTTACCTGGCAGTCCAGAGGCTTGCTATAATCATTAAAAACTGCTTTATACAATTTGTCTGATTCCGATATGTGAAGGCTGTTCCAAAAAACCCGAAGCCCGTTTGCCACAGTTATTTCTGTATTAGGATTTCGTTCCATCAAATCCCTTATGATTTGATTCGCGATTTGAGTGTCCATGTTACAGCTATAAACCTGCTTCCCACGTTGATGAATAAGCGTTCCATCTGTTGTAATTTCATAATCCGGCTGAATTTCTTCTATGTACCGTTCTGCTCCTATCCAATTTCGGGAGGTAGCAATCACAATAGGAATTCCGCAATTCTGACATTTTTTCAAAATCTGCTTTGTATACTCCGATATACTGCCATCAGAACGCAGCAGCGTGTGATCAAGGTCTGTGAGAATCATTTTGGTGTTCATGATGCAAATCCCTCCTATTTATTGTTGTCTGGTTAGAGTAATTCTTAGTAGATTATCATAGGTCTATTTTAGTGTCAAGCGATATTTACCGGCTTTAAAGATTGAATAATGTTTACACTCCTTAATTAATTTGTTATAATTTTATTGTAACAGTTAATTAGCAGTTTTAAAGGCGGTGATACTGTGAAAAATAAATTTTTCACAGGCAAATTTGTGCTTACGCCCAAATTCGCAAGATAAACAAGAACAGAGGATTATCATGACGGATACAGAAATGATACAAAGAAATATCGAAGAGTTTTCAAGACTTCAAAAGTATATGATTTTAACGCAAGATAAAGAATCGGCAGCTTATAAAGAAATGTACGAAAGATACATTGATTTAAAGGCAATACTTACTGCATCCGGTGTCAACGTAACAGAGCTTGACAGGGTAAAAGCATAAAATAAATATTATAATATTATAAAAGAGTGTGAATCCTATTGAATTATAAATAAGATTTACGCTCTTTTGTGAATCCAAAAAGATTTTACTATATCACACCACTAAAATAAAAATGCGTCAGAAAAGAGATGAACAGAATGGCATCATGGATCATACACTTAAGAGTTGCACAACAGTTATACCAACAGTTGAAAATCGAACAAATTGATACTTTTATCCTTGGAAATATTGCACCTGACAGCGGTGTCCCGACAGAAGACGGCTCGGGCTTTATTCCTGACGCCGCCGTTTCGCACTTTCGTTCGTTAGATGAAAACGGAATCAAGGACATACATGAAGATCAGTTTATCCGTCAATACTTTACGCCGGCGCATCGTCTATCATACAGCAAAAAGGAATACACCTTCTTTCTCGGCTATCTGACACACCTGCTCACTGATAAAATCTGGGCAAGAGAAATCGCTTATACTGCAAAGGATAAGCTTAATGCGTTATTTAATTCCAACCGTGAACTGTTTTGGCAGACAATCAAGAAAGACTGGTATGACCTCGACTTTATGTATCTGAAATCCAATCCCTTATTTGAGGCTTTCCGCATTTATCGTGAAATCAAGGACATTAAAAATACATATGTCGATTTTTTCTCGGAAAATGCTTTTGCAGAACGCAGACAGTTTATTTTGGATTTTTATGAAAATGGTGCTGCAAATGTAGTGGAACACGATACTTACCTGTCAAACGCGGAACTGGATCGTTTTGTCATTGATGCTGCCGATGAAATTATGGTTTTTCTCAATTCCACCATAAATCCCTAATTATTATGCCAGATTAATTACTGAATTTAGAGTATAATAATCGTAATTCAATAAATGATACTTTTCGGTAAAGCGGCAATATGTTTATAGGACGAAAAAATTCGTAGATTGAGAAAGGAGCATGGGTATTATTATGAACATTATGAAAAAGCGACTACTATATGCTGCTATGGCATTAGTTACGATTTTATGCAGTGCATGCTCTAATCAAACGGCTCCTGCAGAAAAAAGCGAGATTACGGTAAATGATAATATTACGAACACAGAAGACGCTCACGATCCTACTGTTATTACGCCGGAAACAGGCGAAGCTACAGAGCAAGATGACACCGTTCAGAATACTCAGAATAATCAGAATACTGAAATAACAGATAATACCATCGCTTCACAAAATGACGAAAACTATAATTCTGTATCTGCACAGATAACATTTATAACAGAAGAAGACAGTGAATCCGCAGAGGACGGCAAGCTACTATATACAAGCCGCTGTGTTTACCCTGTTGTGACAATGGAGGGAAACGAAAGCGCTACCGACAAAATTAATGCTGATATTCAGGCAAGAGTAGATGCGTTTTTAGCTGATACATCAATACGTGAATATGCCAAAGAAGACTACCAGTGGTATCTATCGAATGAAGCTATCAAGTCAGAATATGGTTTTGCCGGTGGTTACTATTACGATTTTGAAATGATCTCCACTCGTAACGACAGTAATGTCATTTCTTTTCTTATAACAATTTCATCATATTCAGGCGGAGCACACGGAGGCTATCGCAGCACGGGACTTAATTATAATGCCAAAACTGGTGAGACTATCGTGTTTTCTGAGCTTTCTGAAAATGAGGAATCTTTTCATGCAGATACACTTGCATATCTGAAAGAACTTGCTGCTACAAATACCTATCGGAGTATCATGTATGATGATAACTCCATGTGGAAAGAAGAGCATGATATGGAACAGGTACTTTTTCAGGATGAAAGATGGTATCTTTCCACATATGGACTGGTCTTTTTCAGTCACCCTTATGAACTAGGCGCGTTTTTTGCAGGTGAAATAGAGTTCACAGTTCCCTACTCTGACTTGAAAGAAATGGGCTTCCAGGAAAAATATTCTTACCACGAAAATCTGACTATAAAACTCCAAACCGAAGAAGTCTGCTTATTTGACTTAAACGGCGACGGAGTAGAGGAAGAAATTCAATTTTATATTGACAGGCCGGGAATGGGTGATACTGACGTTCATTTTATCCTCAACGGTATTGACTATGTCTCACAGCATGAAGAACTGGCAAGCCAGTTCTCAGCCAATGAGTATCTATTCTGTTGGGCACAATGTTTCCTATATGACATGAACGCGGAAGACGATACGATAGAAATCGCCTTTCAGATGAATAATTGGCGTGAAGACAGTAACACCCCCGATACATTCCTCTATCGCTATCAAAAGAACGGATTATTTACCTTTCTTGGCATGATGGAGGGCACTGTTACTGACCCGGCTTTTTCAGCGAATTTTGGCAAGTAATTATCCACGCTTTAATATCAATTCCGCAAGCCGGCAGCTCTCCTCATCCAAAGCGAGTGCAGCCTCAAGCATATTTACCTGTTCCTCACGAAGGTCCGGTGTTGACACTACAAAAGCATTTACTGTATTATAGTCAGTTGCACATGTAGATGAATTACGTACCTTTTCCCGAAATGCATAAACCATATCAGAAATCGCCTGACAATTCTCTGCTATTTTTGCAAGATAAACACTTTCGTTTTCCGTTGTCAGATAAATACTTGTACGCAGGTATGAAGCTGCCGCATGACGCGAATCTAAGAGATTGCATAGCATACTATCATTTACACTCAGCCTTCTTAAGACATTTTCCCTGTCACTTTCAATCCGAAAATCATCTTCCTTCAAAAGCCCTTTTATCCACGCCCTATACGCTTCTTTTCCCTGATGATAACCGCGACATTCTCCTGTATTAAATGAACTTACTAACAAGGCAAGGGAGTTTTTCAATGTATCCCGCGGTGACGGCACATCCACTTTTTCTCCGAAATGCATGATGATAAATGGCCAATAATCATTAAAAAGATACCCCTCGTTCTCATCGAAAACAACCTGCTTATCCTCCGAATTCTGGCAATCTTTCTGCTCTAAGACATCAAAGACATCCTTGTCAAAATAGGTTCGGCACAAAAACCTGTTACCATTATCAGTATATCCCGTTATAATTCCCCATTCAGGAGCAATCCGTAAATTGATTGCCAGCACAGGTTTACCTCTTTGAATATCTTCCATAATTGCTAAACGTTCCGCTTTTCTTTCCTGTTTTTCCAGTCTTTCCACTGTACGAAAAGAATATCCGACAGCCTTATACAATGGTGTGGCATAGTCAAATGCCACAAGAGCATCCGTACAGCTATAGTCCCATACATCGGTAAAGCAGATTCGATAGCATGCACCGCTTATCCCCATAATATAGTGATATGTGCAGACTTCCCCCATATATTTAAGCGCGCCATAAAGTGCTCCTGCCCACGAACATTCCATCCCCTCTCCAAAGGATAACCTGATAACGTTTTTCAGGATGCATTTTGAATCATCCCGAAGTAAGAGCTGTGTACGATGATTTCCATAATAAATTTTCTTGTTTTCGGGACAGCTTAATGTGTGGATTCCTTCAGCATTCAGGTAAATCAATGTAAGATATTCCGTGTCATCGCTGGAAGTATTACTGGGAAAATTCTCATGGTTCACTGCTATCTCATCCCACTTAAAATAATCGTAGTGCTCCATCTTCTGCATAGCAGAGGAATATTCTTTTTCATTCCCATAATATGCTCCAATGAATTGAAAAGGTTTGTCACAGGCAAAACATACGCTTTCCTTATCCAATATAAGATTTTCATTTTGTAATGCATAGGCATAATAAATTCCCTTCGGAGTCTGAAATTTTACGGTCAAAATTTTCAAGCGGTCACTTTCAATAGATGCACCAATAAACGGTGCATTCACATAAATATTAAGCATATTGCCACGCACCATATCATTCACTAAACGTGTTACCTGAATCATCGTCTGTCCATCTGTATAAACCGCTTCAAGGATAAAAAACTCCTGCGGACACAGCAGGCTGTCGATACTGCAATCCAATATTTCCGCAAGACTTGGAAGAATCGCTGTTTCCGGCAGGCATTTTGCATTCTCCCATTTTGATACAGCCTGCGGGCTTACATGCAACCGCTCTGCAAGCTCCTCCCCTGTATATCCGCGTTCTTTGCGTAGTGCTGCAATCTTATTTCCACATTTTACTAAATCTATCATCATTAATATCCATTCCTTTCTTTTGACCCGCGTCATATACTGCCGCAAGGCGCAAACAATTTATTTTTAACCTTCATAATATTTTCAGCGCTGTAATTATATTGTAGACGCGCAGGAATGGATTTACCATACATATTGATTTAAAGATAAAACAAAAAAATCAACTCATAGTTTAGTCAGAATACAACCCGGATTGTATGAAAAGTCTGAAAAGCTGCTCAATCTCCTCTTTCTCAGCTTTACATCTAGTATATATCCATCATCATCATAGTTTGCTTCTCCAAGATACTGCAAATCTTCATTCCGCCGCACATCCACAAAAGAGTTATCTTCCGGTATCAGTTCCCTTTTCAGCTTCCAATATTCACTTGATGAAATATCAATCCACTCTTTTTCCAAATAACGCTGTGCGACCAGACACTCCTCAAGTTCGGAATCTAACAGAAACCCATCTTCATTTTCATGCTGATTTTCATTGTTGCCATCAAAAATACGGTCCATGGCGCTTTCCTGGTCCACATACAAATTTAATATATCATAAACACAAGGAACCTGTCCTTCACTCCTGATTTCTCTTACATACCCATAAGTTCCATTATCATTCCCCACAAGCAAATACATCTCTTTCAACAAATAAACTTTCTTCTGCTCAAAATCCGCAAGTATCTGTGTATAATCAGAGATTTGAACCGGCTCACCTCTATCATTTAAAATTCTCGAGATTCCGTTTCCATCATAATAGTAGAGAGTAAAATATCCTCCCATTGAGCCCCACGAATCATGCAGGATTCCCAGCTCCGGTATATCATCAAAATTCACGTCAAATAAATAATATCCCCTAATTGGGAAGTCGTGTTCTTTATCAATATCTTCGTAAAGAAGGAATTCCGTATATGCTTTTACATATTCCGGCATGTCATCATTCACTTCATCCTGCACTGTTTGCTCTATCTGTATTTCCTGATTGACTTCTTCTTCCCAATAGGAATTATCTTGTACGGCGGTTTGGCATGAAACCAAAAACAAACATAACGCTCCGCTTAAAAGGCACATACTTCTTTTCATAAAATCTACTCCATAATCCTATAAATAGTTGACAATCTGATTATATCACTTTCGCTATTTGCTTACTACTGTATAATATGGAGACGTGTACTGGACATATGCTATATTTCAGTAGTATAATTTGGAAAAAGATTGTATTGCAAGACGACCGTTGTACAATATATCATCAGAAAGGAGTACACTTATAATGATAAAAAGAAGAATGAAGAAAGTCCTCGCCGTTGTCTTAGCCACGAGCATTTTAACCGCCTGCGGCGTCAAGCAGCCCGATAACAGCGCGGACAATATCTCTACGGAGCAAAACACATATACATCATCCGAAAACGCATCAAATCAGGAGGTTGACACATCAACCAATGTTCTGACCAATCCGGCTGATGATGAATCTACAGATACAGACAGGACAATCTCCGAACCTTTTGCAAACGGCAGACCCTTATTAATAAGAGGCGTTTCATATAATGACGAGATTGATGTGACGCCATGTGTAGCAGAATATTCAATCGAGTCGGATTTAAGTAATATTACTAATCTTGAACAGTTCTATATTCCCGATGAACGTGCTGAAAAATTGGCAAAGAACGGTTTCGTAGTATATGGTTCTGCAGGCTTTGAGTTTTATGAAGAATATGAGCAAAACAGATATGACAATATCCCTAACTTCGTGACTGTTGATTCGCTTATGCACACGTATCATCTGTATTTCAGTTATCTGCTGAAGAATATTGAGAGGGAATATCTCTCGGAAAGCCTCACACAGTTAAGCATGCGTATGCTTGAAGACAGCATGGCACAATATGAGCTGTTAAAAGGAAGCGAATGGGAAGGTCCGGCATTGCGAAACGTCGCATTTTTTACCATAGGTGCAAAACTTCTGGATGACAGCGTGACGTCGGCGGACTATGTAGATGCAGTAGTCATAAGCGAGATTAATAAGATAAACGAAGCCGCCGGTATAGATATATCTATGATAACCGATAACTATGAGGACTATTCGCAATATAAACCCCGCGGATACTATGAAGGCGATGAGAAGCTGGAGAAATATTTCAAGGCAATGATGTGGTACGGCAGGATTCATTTTGCACAGGAAAATGCCGACATGGACAGAAGCGCTCTCCTTATCACTAAAGCGCTTGCCGATGATTGGGAGGCTTACGGCCTATGGGAATCTATCTATGCGATTACATCATTCTTTGCAGGCGCAAGTGATGACCTTGGAGCATATGAGTATGCTTCTGCGATAAATGAGGCATATGGGGATAGCTTAACCGTTGACGCTCTTATCGGAAACAGCGAAGCATTTAATAATTTCCACAATCTGACAGCTAATCTTCCTGCTCCGCAGATTAACTCCATACCGATTGAAGATGGGGAGGACAATGTCATTCCGGGATTCAGATTCATGGGGCAGAGATTTACCATCGATGGTGCAATCATGCAGAAACTGATTTACAGTGATGTTGAAGCGAACAGTTTCGGCGAGAATCGCATGCTTCCTGACGTACTGGATGTACCTGCCGCTCTTGGCAGCGATACTGCATTTAATATTTTAGCTGAAAGCGGAGCAACAGATTATGAAGGTTATATAGAGAATATGGCAAAGCTCAGAACTGCCTTTTCACAGGAAAATGATACTCTATGGTCCGCAAGCTTATATGCCAACTGGCTGAATACGCTCCTTCCACTGCTCACTCCGAAGGGTGAAGGATATCCGATGTTTATGCAGAATGAAGAATGGGCCAAAAAGGATTTGGAATGCTTTGCCGGCAGTTTTTCTGAGCTTAAGCATGATACTATCCTCTATTCCAAGCAGGTAATCGCAGAAATGGGCGGCGGCTATGAGGAGTATGACGACAGAGGATATGTAGAACCCGAACCGCTTGTTTATGCAAGATTTGCCGCCCTTACCGACCTGACATCACAGGGTCTTAAAGAATATGGAATGCTGTCTGAGAGCGACGAAGAGAATTTATCACGTCTGTCACAGATAGCTGACCAGCTGCTGACAATTTCAAATAAAGAGCTTGTGGACGAAGTCCTTACTGATGACGAATATGATTTTATCAGATACTATGGCGGCTATATTGAGCATTTCTGGTATGAGGCTGCAAAGGACTCAAGCGATGATGAATATATAGCCCCAAAAGAATTTCCGGCTGCTATAGTTGCGGATATCGCAACGAATCCTGACAGAGGCACAGTACTTGAAGTTGCAACGGGTGACCCGTCGTTCATCTTAGTTGTGGTAAAAGTTGATGGAAAACTTAAGCTTGCAAGGGGCAACGTATATTCTTTTTATCAGTTTGAATGGCCGGACAGACTTACTGACAGTGAATGGCACTATATGCTGGGGATAAAGGCTGATGAAACCGGTGAGTACAATTATGACCCGCTTCCTATCCAAAAGCCTTATTGGACAGACAGTTATCGTGATGATTGAGTATAATTTAAGATTTAGGGTTAAGATTGAGAATCAAACAAAGGTATATGTAATTTAGATGAATATTATTATTTCTAAAAAAATATTAAATATATCAAAAATATTCGTAGTGATAATGGCGCTGGTATGCACCGGCGCCGTTTTCTATATCATTTATTCCGGTAATTCAGACATGCCTGACTGGGTGAAGTGGAAAAACGGGACACTCGTTGACTCTTCCGGTCAGTACAAAATATCCCTAAAGCGTAAATCTGTGGAAATCATATATGATAACAACATTATATGGACATCACCTAATGACGTAATGGTTCAGCAGGTTTTATCCTGTGACATTGATAATGATTCTGAAGATGAACTCATACTCCTATGCTGGAAAAAGGGGCATTTCGGCAGCCATAAACCCTTCTGGATGGATGAAGACGATGAGGAAGACGATGAATGGTCGCAGCATATTTTCGTATATGAGTATGGACGTGATATAGATATATCAGACGAAACAGAGATGGAAAAAATATCCGAAAGCGGCATTATACCATCAGCCGCTTCCGGTGAAATCCGTCCAAAATGGATGTCCTCATATATAGGTCAGGACGTTGCAGAAATTGCATCAAACGATAAAGAAGCTCCTCACTGCCGTCTTCTGCTGACCGCTCCTGATGGGCAGGTCAGCAGCTGGATATGGGATTCATGGGGTTTTACTAAGGAATCCGCCGATCTGGTACACTGATTTCAACGAAAACTCCTTCGCATCACCTTCCAGAATTTCCACTCGTTTCTCTCCCGCATTCATATCAAAGGAATTATCCGACAGCTTCACATCGCCGTCCACGCCTTCAATCCAGACATTCTTGGCATAAGCCGCTGCTGATATTACAAGCGTATTGCCCTCTCTGCGGTATGACAGTTCAGGGTTTTTGAATGCAAAATGTTTAGGTGCCGTAAACAGACAGGTATTCTCGGATACCACCTCTCCGTCCATGGAAAACGCATAGCTTAAGTAAACTGCAAGCTCATCATAATCAGAAAAATCAAGTTTTTCAAGCCATACACCGGAAAGAGGTTCAACCGCGACGTTTTTCTCTCCTGATAAAATAATGCTTCCATCAGGTTCACGCAGTTCCCATGTTACTTTTCCGCTGACCTTTTCCATTGTCTCATTCGCCACATGCAGTTTTGCCGATTTCTCGATTGGTGCGGGCTGTGCGATACAATGCGGTCTTTCACTTAGTTCACCCACTTCCTCACAGGAAATCATAATTGGAGCGAAAGCCTTCTTTTCCGCATAATGAAGAGCCTTCCATCTGCCATAATAGTCTATGCTCGCCCATGACGCTACAGGCCATATATCGTTAAGCTGCCATACGACGGTTCCCATACATCTGCCCCTGTGCCTCCTGAAATGCTCAATTCCGTAACGAATCGCATCCGCCTGCAAAAGCTGGGATGCGTACATCATCATCTCAAAATTTGCCGGATAAAGATACGTAGCAGAAAGATAATCCAGAATCTTGCCGTTTGCAGCCCTGTTTCTCTGGTGCATTTCCATGACTCTTGAGAAAATATTTCTATCCTCCGGTTCTGTAAAGCTTTCCACCGTTTTCATGCATGGAAACGCCTGAAAACCGAATTCAGAGAGGTAGCGGAAGAAGAACTTCCTATACTCTGTAAAAGGCTTATTTCCATGCCATACATCCCAATAGTGTGCATCGCCCCTGTTTTCGTCCCAGGGGTTATCAAAATTACCGCCTGAAGACGGGGAAGATGGCCAGTAAAACGTCGCAGGATCTTCCTCTTCCACTATTTTCGGGATTATATATTCATATAGTTTAATATAATCATATTTTTGCTTTATGGAAGGCTTCCAGACTTTATCCAATGTCTGAGTCTCCATCTCATTGTTACCGCACCACAGTCCGAGGCAGGCATGGTGACGTATTCTCCTGATATTATCACGGATTTCTGCACTGACATTTCTCTCAAATTCATCATTCAGTTCATAAGATGCACAGGCGAACATAAAATCCTGCCATACAATAAGTCCCAGTTCATCGCAGGCATCATAGAACCAGTCATCCGGATAATATCCGCCGCCCCAAACCCTGATACAGTTATGGTTAGCTTCCGCCGCATCTTTTAACAGTTTCTCGGTTCTTTCTTTTGTTACTCTGGACAGAATGTTATCCTCAGGAATATAATCTGCACCCATAGCAAAAATCTTCACGCCGTTTACTTCATGAGCAAAACATTCTCCCCATTCATCCTTATCTGTATTCATGGTAATTGTACGCAGCCCGATTCGTCTTGTAAAAGTATCCAAAACACATCCGTCTTCGTCCGCTAACACCACCTCTATAGTATATAAAGGCTGTTCTCCATAGCCGTGCGGCCACCACTTTTGCGGATTCTCAACTACGAATCTATCCCAGTCTGCACTATCCGTATCAGATGATTTTTTCCCAATCATCTTGCCCTGCGGGTCAATAAGCGTCGTCCTTAAAACAAGTCCGTCTTCTGCTGCATCACTGTCCGCCATATTCTCTATTGTGACATCACAGATTACCGTTACACTTTCCTTTTTAGAGTTCATCTGCTCCCAATCTTGTGTTATGTAGACCTGTTCAAATCTTGCCTCTTTGCCCGACAAAATTGATACTTCCCTGAAAATACCGGTGTCAGGCAGTCTAGGTCCCCAATCCCAGCCAAACATACAATGAGCCTTCCTCAAATGTGGGAAACCCTCCATACACTCCAAAGAACCTCCTGTATAAAGCTTCTCATTTTCTTCTGCAATATACTTCGTGGGAGAATATATCTGCACCCTCAGGGAATTATCCCCCTCCTTCACCGTTTCCGATATATCGAACTCCCATATACGGTGCATATTATCACAATGTCCCAGATATTCGTTATTAAGAAATATATCCGCCAGCGTATCTATACCGTCGAAACGCAGCAGCAGAAAATCTTCTTTCAGCTGTTCTTTCGTGATATTGAAGGTTGTCCTGAAACAGAAATCACATTGCATCAGCTTTAATGCATCCAACTCATTCATACGATAATACGGGTCAGGCATCAACCCCTTTTTAAGTAAAATACCATATACAGAATCGGGAATCTGTGCATCTATCCATTCATTTGAAATACCGTATATATTTTCCCCGATAATCTGCATCTGCCAATTGTGCTCCAACTTTAGTTTTTCCATAATACTATCCCCATTCTTTTTCCATGTCAGCCAATAAACGCCATGATATAATTTCCTATAAAGTATACTCATACCGCCGGAAAATAGCAACCGGTTTTTTAAATTATTATAATAACCAGAACTTGGCCAAAATAAACAAAAACGGGGCGATTTCGCTTGCGGTGAGCACCGTTTTTGTTTATTTTGACCAAGTTCGTCAGATTATTCATACTTTACAATTTCCTCAATGAATGGTAAAATAAAGTGCACACAAAATTTCTTAAAAAATGTATGAAATTTACATAAAGGGGGCTGCGGCACGCTTATGAGAATAGAAGACTTCTGTGATATGCAAAAATTTGAAAGTATTATGAATAACTGGGCAAAATCTACAGGTTTAGCTACAGTTGCCGTTGGAGCAGACGGTAAATATATCAGTGAGTGCTACAATTTTACGGATTTTTGCATCAAACTTACCAGAGGAAGCAAGGAAGGATGCAAACGCTGTGAAAAATGTGACCGGGAAGGTAAAGGCGTGTATAACTGTCATGCAGGACTCGTCGATTTTGGTATCCCGATTACATTAAACGACGGTACGGTTCTCGGAAGCGTAATCGGAGGTCAGGTACTCCCCCAAGAGCCTGATGACGATTATTTTCGTTCTACCGCAAGAGAACTCGGTATTGACGAAGAGCAGTATATCAGCGCCTTACATAAAGTTTCTATAAAAACAATGGAAGAAATAGAAGCATCAGCAAATCTTCTTGGCGATGTTATCAATATGTTTGTCCGTTCCAGCTATCACGAAAGCCAGAACGATAATCTTTTATCCAAGCTTAAAGACGGTATTTCCAAAGCAGTCGAGGAGATTGAAGCAGCCAATGCAAGCACATCTCAGATAGCGGCATATAGTAAGAGACAGAATATGCTCGCTCTCAATGCTTCCATTGAAGCTGCCCGCGCAGGAGAAAGCGGAAGGGGATTTGCGGTAGTTGCTACGGAAGTGCAGAAGCTTGCAGCCAGTATGGCAGAGACCAGCAAAGAAATTGATGCCAAACTGTCAAACCTCACCGTTACCATTAAGGGTCTGAATATAGTATAAGCAAGGATAATTCATTCATGAAAGAAAAAAGAAAAAGAACGCCAAAACAGATAGCGGCGCTCATTTGTGTAATTATTTTATTATGTATGTATCTTATTACTTTTATCGTTGCCTGTCTGGACTTTCCTAATGTAGGAAGACTATTTGCAGCATGCCTGCTCACCACTGTCGGACTGCCGATTTTGCTATGGATATACATCCAGCTCTATACTATAACAAAGAAAAAACAAAGTGAAAATGAGCAGTAGAAAATGGACTTAATGCTTTCTACTGCTCATATTTTTTACTATTTTACATATTTCTCTAAAGTTTCTCTTACAGCTCCCACTCCTGCTGTAAGCTCATTAAAATAATCGACAACCATTCCCGCCATTCCTGCTTCATACAGATTTACTCCGAAAATCTTTTCATTAGAAAGAATGGGTCTAAGCTTATCCTCATCTATCTTGTCTCCGAATTTTATCCCTTCCATATACGGACACACTGTAGTAAGCATCGGGTCAGGACTTAATTCAAACTTTTCTCCATTATCATTTATTCCCATCAGATAACGCAGCCACCCTGCAAATACCAGTGGAATCAGTTTAAGTTCCTTCACATCCAGCTTATCCGATACCTGATATGCCTTAATTGTCTCACCATAACGGATTGCCAGTTTTTGAGATGTATCTGTAGCAATACGCTGCGGAGTATCCGGCATAAAAGGATTGGGAATACGCACGTTAAGGACGGTATCAATAAACTCCTTCGGGTCTATGATACCCGGATTAACTACTACAGGCAGTCCCTCCGTATAACCTATGATTTCTACGAGCCTTCGCAGCTGCACGTCCTTCATCTCTTCTGAAATCTTGTCATATCCAAGCAGACAGCCGTATACTGCAAGCGCGGTATGCAGCGGATTAAGACATGTACAGACTTTCATCCTCTCAACCTTATCTACTGTCTCCTTCGTCGTGAACATAAACCCGCCTTTTTCAAGCTCTGGCCTGCCATTTGGAAATGCATCTTCTATAACCAGATACTCACACTCCTCTGCATTTACAAAAGGAGCCACATAGGTATTCTTTGATGTAATCACCGGTTCCAGTTCCTGTACTCCGTCATTTTTAAGTATATCCTGAACAGACGCATCAGGTCTTGGAGTTATTTTATCTATCATTGTCCATGGGAAAGACACTTTTTCATTATCATTTACATAATTCAAAAAGCTTTCTTCCGCTAACCCCGCCTTCGTCCATTTTTCCGCGAAGGTATTTACAGCGGCATAGAGCTTATCTCCGTTATGCGAACAGTTATCCATACTTACCATAGCCAACGGCTTACTGCCGGCTTTAAAACGAGCGTAAAGCAAAGATACTACCTTACCGATATAACTTTCAGGCTTCCCCGGTCCGTTTTTCAGGTCCTTTTCTACATCGCCTAACAGCTCTCCTTTTCCGTTTACAAGACTATAGCCTTTTTCCGTAATCGTAAACGTCGCCATCTGTAAAGAATCTTTAGCGAAAATCTCTTTCAGACGGGTAAATTCCTCTTCGTTCGCAGAATCCAGCGTATGCGACTCCGCTATACTTCCTACGACCGTCTTTTCAACGCTTCCTTCCGACTTCAGTGTTACAAGAATGCCATAATTATCATGCGGCTTGTACATCTTTTCAATAATTTCATAGTCAAATCCTTCCACCGCTACAAGGCCGCATTCCAAAATCCCCTGATTCAACAGGTTCTGTACTACGTTTGCCTGAAAAGCACGAAAAATATTTCCGGCTCCGAAATGAATCCAAAACGGATTTTCTCTGGTCGCATCTATCATTTTCTTCCTATCGAACTGTGGAAGCGCATATCCTGCACTCTCCCACTGCTTACGCTCTTGTAAACCTTCCTCGTCTAATCTCATTACCTGTCCTCCCATTTATATTGTCATAACATTAACGAATACTATTTTGCGCTCTTTACTATCGCTTCCCACAATCCATTGAGATAAGCCGCGCCAAGCGCTCTGTCATAAAGTCCGTAACCGGGCATAGCCTCCTCGCCCCATATCATTCTTCCATGATCCGGACGAATGGGACCGTCAAATCCGATATCATACAATGCTTTCATAATCTCATACATATCAAAACTGCCGTCACTGGACAGATGTGCCGACTCCTCAAAATTAGTCGGAGAATGGAACTTCAGATTACGCACATGTGCAAAATGTATTCTTCCCTTCAGTGAACGGATCATATCAGGCAGGTCATTCTCCAGATTGGTTCCGTAAGAACCCGAACAGAAAGTAACGCCATTATGCGGATTATCTACCATCTGCATCATACGAAGTATGTTTTTCTTATTGATAATGATACGCGGAAGGCCGAATACACTCCATGCAGGGTCATCCGGATGAATTGCCATATTGATATCATACTTATCACATACCGGCATAATACGCTCCAGAAAATATTTAAGGTTCGCAAACAGCTTTTCGTCATCTATGTCCTCATACATTTCAAAAAGCTCTTTAACATGTTCCATGCGCTCCGGTTCCCATCCGGGCATAATACTGCCGTTCGAATCGCCTGAAATGGATGCAAACATCTTCTCCGGTTCCAGCGCGTCGATTGCTTCCTGCGTATAGGCAAGCACAGTCGAACCATCCGGTCTTTTGCGTGCAAGCTCAGTTCTCGTCCAATCAAAAACCGGCATGAAATTGTAACACACCATATGTATATCTTCTTTTCCGAGGTTTTCAAGAGTTTCAATATAATTATCAATATAAGTATCTCTGTCGTCGGCTCCGGTTTTGATTGCATCATGCACGTTTACGCTCTCTATTCCTGCAACATAAAGCCCTGCTGCCGCCACCTCATCCTTCATGGCTTTTATACGCTCTCTTGACCATACTTCACCGGGCTGTGTATCATATAAAGTCGTAATCACGCCTTTCACACCGGGAATCTGCCTAATCTGTTCCAGTGTCACCGTATCAAATTTGGAACCGTACCAGCGCAATGTCATCTCCATACCAAATTCCTTCCTCTCTTTCATTATAATTTTTTCAAAAAGAGGCGTTCCTAAAAGGAAACGCCCCTATCTGTTTATTTTTTACTTCTTAATTCCATTACTTAGTTATTAGGAAGTGATGTTGCATCACCAAATGTAGCTTCCCAACTCTTAGTACGTTCATCTATAATTGCCTGACCGCCTGAACTCAGATAATCTTCCATCATGCTGTCCCAAACGCTGTCGAAATCACTTTCTGCAGCAATTACCGCATTATCATAAACCTGATCACGTTTAGCGCTTAATGTATCGCCGATATTAGCTTCTGCCTCAATAGCTCCTACGTTAACGTTCTTAGCAGGAACTGCATCGGTCTGTGCAATAACATCTGCCCGTGAAACTACATCAGGATCTATCTCAGCATAGTTATATGCCTGAGAAAGTTTTGTCAGCTCATCACTGGATAAATGTAATCCGTTACAGGTAATCGTGTAATCAATATTCATACCTGAATTCATGATTGCATCACCGGATGCTGCAACAGTCTGGATAGCGCCGCTCTCCAATACGTTGTGAGTTACGCCTTCATCACCGATCTGCAGATACTGAATGTGCTCCGGATCACTGATCCAGTCAAGATACAGCATACTAGCCAGCGGCTCATCGTTGGTATGAGGGAAGAAGATCTTACGGTCTCCTGCAGTACTGTTTACATATTTTGTATGTGTTCCCTTTGAATCATTGAAAGGATCAATTGCTACATAGTAAGCATCCTCGCCTACATTTCTCTGCAGGTTTGCGTTGATGCTGTCCTCACCGTTACGGAAAGGATAATCCCAGTTATGTGTGAAAGCGCCTACATAACCTGCCTTCATCATATCATCCTCAGTTGTATCACCGCTTCCGTACAGTGCAAAGTTATCCCACATAAGACCCATATTATACCACTTGTTCAAAAGTCTTACAGCTTCTTTTGTACCGTTCTGGGTTAACTTTCTGTCATCATATCCATTGACATAGTATTCCTTGTCAGTAATATCCGGATCAATGTATGATTCAATCAAAGTAGCAGCTCTCCAACCCACATCGTAGCTTACAGAGTAAGGTATCATTTTATCAGCATCTGCGCCAAGAAGAGTATCTTTGTTTTCTTCAAACGCAATCAGCATTGCCTCAAACTCTTCTGTTGTAGTAGGTTCAGATATTCCTAATGCATCCAGCCAGTCTTTACGAACAAAAGTATTAATACGGTTGTTAACAGCTATTTTTCCTTCGATTGCCCACAAAGTGCCGTCTACAGGATCCTTATCCCAATAAATGTTAGTCTCGCCAAGCCAATTCCACAGGTTGGGAAGATCAGCCTTATAATCCTCCACATAACCGCTTAAATCAAGAACACCACCCATGTCAGCATAGGTAAGAATTGTAGGATAGCTGTAAGTCAGACAGATGTCAGGAGCTGTTCCTGCTGCAAGCAGGTTGTTGATTTCTTCAACCTCAGTCCATCTGGGAACTTTTACAAATTCAACTTCTACATTGTGGTCTTCCAGCATTCCTTTCTTAATGTACTCAGTGTACATATTATTTGTAGGATCGGAACCACCATCGTTACCACGGTCATATACCTCGACCGTAATGTGTCTGGTTTCAGCAAATTTGCCGTCTACCAGTTCACCGGATGCGGCTGCTTCATTTCCTTCACTTCCTTCATTTGACGCAGTTCCTTCATTTGAAGCAGCTCCTGTATCTGTTCCCTGAGAACTACTTGTAGAAGGATCAGTGCCCTGATTAGAAGTACCGTCATTACCGCATCCACATGCTGACATAACTAACAGAGTACTTGCCAGCAGGATAGAAATAACTTTTTTCTTCATTTTTCATTTACCTCCCTATTTTTTTATTGAATGAACGAATCCTGAAAACGGACTCGATTATTCCTTTACAGCGCCCATGGTCACACCATGTATAAAGTATTTCTGCAACCAAGGATATATACACAGAATAGGTATTGTTGAAAACATAACTATTGCTGCTTTTAATGATGCCGAAAGTCCCGGTGAAGAGAATCCTTCCTGTGTTGCAACTTCTACGGAATTAATGTTATTTATAATATTGTATAACAACAACTGCAGCGGATAAAATTCCGGTTTCTTCACATATAACAATGCATCCGAATATCCGTTCCAACGTCCTACCGCATAAAACAATGCTAATGTTGCCATAACCGGTTTAGACAGCGGCACATAAATCTTCATCATAATCTGAATAAAGCTGGCTCCGTCTATTTCCGCGGATTCTCGTAAGCTGTCCGGAATTCCATAGAAAAAGCTCCTCATAATGATCATGTTGTAAACACTCAGACAACTGGGAACAATCAACACCAGCGGATTATCCAATAATTTCAGATTTTGCATAAGCAGGTAATTAGGAATAGTACCCGCATTAAAAAACATGGTGATTGTGATAACAATATTAATAAATCCGCGTCCCTTCAACTTATCAAAAATCAACGGATAAGCACACAAAATTGTCATAGTCAAAGAAACAAACGTACAAACCACCGTCAAAAATACTGTCCAGAAAAATGACCGGATATATTTAGGATCACTCAAAACAGTCTTATAAGCATCCAGATTAAATCCCTTAGGCCAGAGTGAAACTGCATTTTTTACCAGATACTCGGTTGAACTTAATGATTTTGCAAGTAAATTTATCATCGGTACTACGCAAATAATACTAATAAACACACAGATTATAACAAAAACCCAATCTCCGATTTTTGCAGAAGCTGATTTTACTTTCATCACCAAATCCCCCTTTCGCCGAGTTTTCTGGATAACCAGTTAGCTGCCAGCAGGAATAATACACCTACTACTGACTGGAACAGACCGACAGCTGTTGTCAAAGAGAACTGCAGTCCCTTAATACCGGTTCGATATACATAAGTAGAAATTACGTCCGCTACATTCATGACCAGATTATTCTGGAATGCGAAAGGACGGTCAAAGTTACTACCCAAAATATTACCCAGATTCATAATCAGTAATACCACAATAGTCGGCTTGATTCCCGGAAGAGTAATATGCCACATTTTACTGAAACGTCCTGCGCCATCCACAGAAGCCGCCTCATAGAGTTCCGAATTAATACCGGCAATTGCCGCCAGATATACGATAGAACCCCAGCCAAAATTCTGCCACACGCCCACGCCGATATATGTACCGACCCAGTGTGCCGCATCATTTAAGAAAGGAATGGATGAACCACCCAGACGCTCAATAGCCATATTCAATAAGCCTTCACCAGGAGCAAAAAGCTGCAAAGCCAGACTGTAAATAATAACCCATGAAAGGAAATGCGGCATATATGCAATTGTCTGTACCACTTTCTTAAAACGTTTGAAACACAATTCATTCAAAATCAAAGCAAAAATAATCGGCGCAGGAAAACCAATCAACAAATCCAGCAAATTCAAAAATACCGTATTACGTAGCGCACGGCGGAAATCATTGTTTTTAAATGCCTGTATAAAATACTCAAAACCGTGATTTTTTGCCCATGGCATTTCCCATACGTTTTGAATAATGCTATATTTCTTAAATGCAATCTGAATATATATCATTGGTATATACTTGAAGACCAACAGATACAACATTGGCAGACTCAGCAGAAAATATAGCTGCCAGTATCTTTTCATATAGACACCGAAACTCTGATTACTCTTCACAGCAGGTACTTTCTTTTTTGAAGCTTTCATCCTTACACCCCCATAATTATTTTATTTCCATTTTAAATATAATAGCACACTCCAATATTATCCTCTTATCAAATCTTGCTATTTCAGCTTCATATTTTGCTTATATTTTGTGCAATATCATGAACAAAATAAATCTGTCCAAGTCAAAATATGGCATTCTGCCGAATTATCAGTATATTTCTCTATTCTTTTCATCCGATATACCGGACTTCCTGTAGAAATATGTATTAATCTGGTCACGCCATTCTTTCGAATGCTCTTTCTGATGTTCAAGTCTTTCCATTACCCTATTATATACATGGTCCGGCAGCTTTCCTCTAAGCTCCTCAACCCTCTGTACCATGTCTTCTACAATTTCCACACCTTCAAAATGTGTATCATAGATATGCTGGATTACGGTTTTTCCGCTTTTAAGCTTCCATGTATATGGAATATGATGGAAAAAAAGCAATAGTTCGTCAGGACATTTATCCTTATCGTCATATAAAGACGCATTAGGTTCTCTGTAAAGAGTTGCATATCCTGTTCCCTCATGGCTCCTGTCAACGCCTATACCCAAATGGTCGGCGCGGTGGTAAGTACCCCACCTGTCATATTCATATCCATCCACACTCGGCCCATAATGATAACTCGGATTCACCATCCATCCGATGCCAAGCGGCGATGTGTATTTTTCATATGCCGGCCATGATGACATTAATAAATATAGAAGAGTCTCTTCTATCTGCTCATCCCTTCCATATGTAAGGCGTATCCACTCTTTTGCAATTTCTTCAGGAGTAAGGCTGACATCAAAAGCAAGCCTTCCAAATCCATAGAAATTAGCTGCAGCAAGGTCATGTCCTGTCCAGTTATCGTCATTTCCGGTATTTGCTACAGCCGCCATACCACAGTTTGTCTGACTAAAGGTCTTCCCTGATACAATATCTCCAACTTTGTCATCTTTATCCCCGACATAAGTTCTAAAGTTAAGAATCTGACTGAACATAGGCATCAGGTAGCAGATATGTCTCTGCTGTCCGGTATACTCCTGTGCAATCTGTACCTCTAACATCTGATTTGTTTTTGTAAGTCCTCCAAACAACGGATGCACCGGTTCTCTCACCTGAAAATCCATAGGTCCGTTCTTGATTTGCAGGATTACGTTATCTTTAAACATACCGTCTAAAGGCATGAAATTATCATATCCCGACCTTGCCCTGTCTGTCTTACGGTCACGCCAGTCCTGTTTGCAGTTATATACGAAGCACCTCCAGATAATAAGTCCACCATAAGGCTCTACTGCTTCTGCCAACATATTAGCTCCGTCAGCGTGAGTCCTGTTATAAGTAAACGGTCCCGGACGTCCCTCTGAATCCGCTTTGATGAGAAAACCGCCAAGATTCGGAACTGCACTGAACACAATCTGCATCCTGTTCATCCACCACTCACGTACTTTTGCATCAAGAGGGTCCGCACTGTCAAGCTCACCAAGTTCAACAGGCGCCGCATAATTCAGACTCAAAAACAACTTAATTCCATATCCCGACAGAATCTCAGACATTTCTTTCAACTTGTCAAAATACCTGTCCGTAATCAGCCATGTAGCCGCATCTTTTACGTTTACATTATTGATTACGACCGCATTTATTCCTACGCTCGCCGCAAGCCTTGCATAAGTGACAGTTCTGTCATTTACTATAATTTTATTATTTTCAAAGAAAAAAGAATTACCTGAATATCCGCGTTCAATACTGCCGTCCATGTTATCCCAATGGTTCAGCATACGCAGAGGCATATCAGGTTCCCTGCATATATTCATACCCTGCAACGGACTCTCCATCTGCATCTGACGAATCAGTTCAAAGGTTCCGTTAAGTATTCCCTTAGAATCAGGCGCCTCTACTGTAATCTGCCCGTTTTCCTCAAAAAGGCGGTATCCTTCAGACTTCATTCCGGTCTTCAGTGTCAGGCGTATACTTCCGGACTGCCCGGTCATATCGTCTGCATTTTCTGATTTAAGTTCCTTTCCGGTCATACCCTTAAATGCCATCTGTAACTCTTTTACACTGTTTTTTATCAGTTCATCCTTCATATCCGCATAAATGAATCTGATGTCAGGTATCTTATTACCGGCAGTTTTATTTGTATAATTCAGCCATGCCTGTTCATATCCCATATGCAAGTCCTCCTATATTCTAAGACTTATCCAATCACAACTTCCTTTTCTGCCTTTACGCTAACCGCGTTAACCTTCTTCCCCGTCAGTTTCTCGCTGCGTGCATCCGGCTGTGTTCCGCCTATAAAAATATGATACTTTCCTTCCGCAACTCTGTTCACAGCCTGCTCGTCATACAATGCAAATGCGCTGATAGGAAGCTTAATGGAAACTTCACGGCTCTCACCCGGCTTAAGCGTAACTTTACAGATTCCCTTAAGCTGTGCATTAGGCGTGTCTTCCCTGTCAGCCTTCACATAAGCCTGTACCGTCTCCGTACCTTCTCTGCTTCCGGTATTAGTCACAACGGCTTTCAGGATAATTCCGTCTTCTCCGATGATATCCGAAGAAACAGATACATCTTTATATTCAAATTCGGTATATGACAAACCATAGCCAAAAGGATAAAGCGCTTCATTCTCCATATAGCGGTAGGTTCTTCCCTTCATGGAATAATCGGTAAATTCCGGAAGTTCCTCAGTCGAACGGTAAAAAGTAACCGGCATCCTTCCCTCAGGATTTTTGTCCCCAAACAATACTTTTGCAATAGCTCTTCCGCCCTGTGCTCCGGGATACCAACCCTGAATAATCGCCGGAATATGTTCATCCGCCCAGTTTACGGCAAGTGCGCTTCCTGATAAAAGCACCAGCACAATAGGCTTACCGCTTGCATAAGCGACTTCCAGAATATCCTGCTGCCTGCCCGGAAGATTCAAATTCGGCTTGTCGCCGCTGGCGTATTGGTTACTCTCGTCGCCTTCTTCGCCTTCCAGTCCTGCGTCAAGTCCAAGACACATAACTACAACATCACTGGCTTCGCAAACCGCCTTCACTTCCGAATCCCTGTCTTTTCCTATACTAAGGTTGCTGATACTGTCTTTGTACAGATGGCAGCCTTCGGATACCAGCACGCGCACATCATCACCCACATACTCCTGAATACCTTCAGAAATGGTATAATAACGTGAAGCCGTACCTTCATAATTTCCGATAAGCGCCTTTCTGTTATTGGCATTGGGACCGATTACACCTATTGTCTTTATCTTAGACTTATCCAAAGGAAGAAGACCGTCATCATTCTTAAGAAGCACAATACATTTTTCCGCCGCCTTCAGATTAAGTTCCTGCATTTGTTTAGAATCAACTACAGTGAAAGGAATGTCATCATATGGAGTCTTCCCCTTTTCGTCGAATAATCCCAGCTTCATTCTGGTAGTGAAAAGATGTACTAAAGCTTCATCTACCCTTTCTTCCGGTATCATTCCCTTTTCTACCGCCTCTTTTACATATATGAAAAGATTGCCGCAGTTTAAGTCACAGCCATTCGTTACTGCAAGTGAAACCGATTCCACCGCGCTTGATGTCACACCATGACCGCCATGGAAATCCTTGATTGCCCAGCAATCGGAAACTACGTGGCCTTTAAAGCCCCACTCATCGCGCAATATGTCAGTCAGCAGGGTTTTACTTCCACAACAGGGTTCTCCGTTAGTACGGTTATAAGCTCCCATTACAGCTTCTACCTTTGCCTCCTGCACGCAGGCTTTAAACGCAGGAAGATACGTCTCATACATATCCTGTTTACTCACTACGGCGTCAAACTCATGGCGCAGGTCTTCGGGACCGCTATGTACCGCAAAATGCTTGGCACAGGCTGCTGCCTTCATATAATTCTCATCATGTCCCTGTAAACCTTCTATAAACCTCACTCCAAGTCTTGAAGTCAGATACGGGTCTTCTCCGAACGTCTCATGCCCGCGTCCCCATCTGGGGTCCCTGAATATATTGACATTGGGCGACCAGAAGGTGAGTCCTTTATATATATCCATGTCATCATATTTCTGCTGAGCATTAAATTTTGCTCTTCCTTCCGTAGAAATAGCATCTGCTACTTCCTCTATAAAATCCTCATCAAAAGAAGCCGCAAGTGAAACTGCCTGTGGGAAAACTGTTGCAGTTCCGGCTCTTGCTACACCATGAAGCGCTTCATTCCACCAATTATAAGCCTTAATACCCAGCCGTTCTATTGCCGGTGCTCCATTCAGCATCTGAAAAGCCTTTTCCTCCAATGTCATCTGTGAGACCAGCTCACGCGCGCGTTTCTCAAATTCAGCATTCTTGATTTTATCCCTGACAAGTTCCATGTCTATAGCATACCCCTTCCTAAGAGTTTATAATATTCTTAAAAAAATTATATAAAATCAGACAACAAAAAACTCTTTATATTTTGCTCTATCATGCCCGAAAATTGCTAATTAGCATTATTTGATTTGACACACTTATCATTCTGTGCTAATTTAAAAGAAAAACGCAGATTGTTGTATAGTTTTAAAATAGGAGCATATTTATTAATTATGATAGAAATTTTAAATGGTACGCATGAGACAGTAACCTATGATTCATATCACGGCATAAGACTATACCATAATGTACAGCCCGAAGACTATCCGCTTCACTGGCACACTGCCATGGAAATCATTATGCCGATAAAGAGCGAATATACCGTTGTCATAGATGACGAACCCCACACCTTTGGAGAAGGGGACATTTGGATAACACCGCCCGGCACCCTGCATAAATTGATTTCTCCGAGAGACGATGACGGCGAGCGTCTCATCATGCTTTTTGACTACAGTCTTATATGTAATGTCAAGGGGATGGATTCTCTGATTCATTCCATGCATCCTTATGGACTGATCAGACAGGAAGAATATCCCGAATTAAATGAACAGCTTCGTGGCTATTTGAATGAAATCAGCAATGAATACGATAATAAGATGCCATTTACGGAAGCCTGCATCTATGCATTGATGATTAATTTCTTCACAGCTTTGGGACGCGCCAATTTCAATGCAGGCGCAAAATTTCCCGGTATTACATCAAACAAACAACACACCTATATAGAGAAATTTATGGATGTCTGCAATTACATTACGGAGCATTGTACGGAGAATATAACCGTAGAAGAGCTTGCCGACCTTGCAGGCTTTTCCAAGTTTCATTTTTCCAGACTGTTCAAGCAGTTCAGCGGCGTATCCTGCTGCGAATACCTTACGCAGAAAAGAATCGCCCATGCTGAAACTCTGCTCATCCAGCCGAATATTTCAATCACGGAAGTAGCAATGCGTTCAGGCTTTGGCAGTTTATCTACATTCAACCGCATCTTCAAAAGTGCAAAAAACTGCACTCCATCCGAATACAAAAGCCTGAACCGTGCATAGGATAATTAATATTTACAAAAACTGAAAATGTGCAAAATCAAAATTACTTCCCGGAAGGAAAACGAATGATACATCCCATTTACCGTTTACAGGTTCCAAATCAAATTCCTTAAGGATATATTCTTCGCTTTCAGGAAATTCCACAATCTGTTTGATTTCATCAACACCATTATACAGGCGTAAATGAATGGTATTGACGCCATTTACCGCCCTGCCTTTTATAGCGATTCCTTTTATAGTCTTTTCGCCAAAATCCATATCCGTAAATTCCAGAGTAACATTATTTCCGATTCCTTCTATTTTCTTATCGCCATTCTTTACAAAACTGTCTCCATAGATGGCGTCCGCTTCTCCGGCATTAAGCTTAAGCCATGCCTTTTCGTATTGTGTAAATGAAAATCCTTTAATATGAACCTTCTGGTTAAGCCAGAAACTTATGGTTGTAATACCTTTAAGTCTCTTATTTAGCTTAAACGTCTCCGACTGGTATACATTCCATATGGAAGGTTTCTGGTATACCGCATCCGCAAGCATCACGCTTCCCGGCTCTCCAGGAACGCCCTCCCAAATCTGAATGGGATATTCATCATCATTCAGGGCAAAAATTGGAATGGTAATCTCGTCGCTTCCCACATTTCCAAAATCAATATCACTGTAACAGATAACAGTTTCCCCATCCCGGCCAGTGGCAACTCCTCTTTCATTACCGCAGCCCACATCGCCTTTTGCTATTGAAGTATAAAGGCTGCCGGATATAAATTCATACGGATTCAGATATGCCTGGCCGAAGTCTTCTATTGAAAACTCAAGCTGCGACATAATTCTTACTTTTTCTGTTCCACTCTTAGACGTAGCAAAAAGCCTGAAATTTCCATCGCCCTTAGCCGTCATGACGGCTCTGTTTCCTTCCTGCTCAAGGCTTACCAGATTGGTCGGCGCTCCGGTATCATTTACAACCTTGAATATCAGTTCCTTATCATCTGCCTGAAGTGGTTCCAGATATGCCTCTACCGCTATGGTATCATGTTCTTTGGTAAACTTTTGCCCGCCCAATGATTTCAGGTTAATCTTGCGTACCGGGATTTCTTCGGCATTTCCAAGAACAACCGGTGTCTCTTTGTTGCATTCCAACGTTGTGATATATTCATTATGTAAACCTGCATTTTCAATGTCTTCATTATTTCTATTAGCATTGCTATTTTCACGGCTTTCATAACTTTCGCATACTACTGACGCGCCGTTCAACCCTTTTCCCGTTACCTCAACCTTAATCTGACCGGGTACAGTATCCGTCTGTACTATTGCCAGCAGTTTTCCATTGAAGAGCCTTCTGCTTAAACCTTTATAGCTGTCGAAATCCGTACTGTCTCCGTTGTCAAGCCCGATAAGCCTTCCTGCACCCGTTACTTTCACACTTACCCTGTCGCATGCATTTTCTACCGGATTACCCTGCGCATCCAGTGTACTTATGGTGAAGAAAAGCAGGTCGCGGCCGTCCGCCTTTGCTTTTGTTTCATCAGGCGTTATTACAATATCGCTGGAATTGTCAAACGAATGCCTTTCAGTACTTGCGACTTTTTTCCCATCATAATCATAAGCAATAGCTGTAAGCGTACCTTTTTCATAAGGGAGCTGATAATCTGCTATGATATGGCTTCCGCTGCCCGCTTCATTCGTCAGAAGCTGTTTAACGAGGCAAAATCCGTTTAAAAACAATTCTACGAATGGTTCATTTGAGCTGACACGCACATCTATAAGCTGTCCCTCGTTGAAATCCCAATACGGGAAAATATGTATCATCGGCTTTTTCCTATAATCTGTCCATGCAGACTGCCATACATAAAAGGAATCCTTCGGGAAACCGGCTGTATCAATCTGTCCAAAATAGGAATTCTTGGTATGATACGGCGTAGGCTCGCCGATATAATCAAATCCTGTCCATATAAACTGCCCCAGAGAGAACTCCATATCCCTGTCAAGAGCAGCACAGATTTCCATGGATTTAGCGCTCCAGCTTGTTGCGCTGTTGCCAAGCGACGAGCACTGTTCATCATCCTCTGCAAGTATTCCTGCCTTCAGCGGAAAATGATATACCCCCCTGCTCTGCACGATTGACGATGTTTCGCTTCCGTATATTATCCAGTCAGGATGCTCCTTATGGTGCTCTTCGTAATACTTTTCACCATAATTGTATCCCGCCATTTTTAGCATATCGGCACATTTTTGTGTATTTTCCCAAGGCATATAGTTGGAGCACAAGGTCACTAATGCGTTCTTCATCGGGTCATATTTTTCCACTAAACCCTTCAGATAAGCAGTGATTTCCTTTCCATGCTCATCCGCATGGGTGTCATATATTTCATTTCCGATACTCCACATAATGATACTGGGATGATTTCTATCCCTTTTTATCCAACTCTCCACATCACGCGCGGACCATTCTTTGAAAAATCTGGCATAGTCATAAGTAGTCTTGGAGCGCTCCCACATATCGAAAGACTCTGAAAGCACCAGAAGTCCCATCTCATCCGCAAGCTCGATGGCTCCCACCGCCATCATGTTATGTGAGCTCCTTACTGCATTTACGCCCATTTCCTTCAAAATACGGTATTTTCGTCTCATGGCCGACTTATTAAAAGCAGCTCCGAGCGCGCCTAAATCATGATGTTCACAGACTCCGTTCAGCTTCATATGTCTGCCGTTTAGGAAGAATCCTTTCTGCGCATCATATTCAACATGCTTAAAGCCGATTCTTTCCTCTTCCTGCTGTATCACTTCATTATTTATCACAAGCTCTGTCCTAAGAGTATAAAGCACGGGAGAATCCACATCCCACAACTCTACGTCCTTTACCAGATAATTCTTCACAACTACGGATTTGTCAACAACCTCATCAGTCGGCTCAAGATTGACTTCATTGCCATTTTTATCCCAAAGACTGAATTCTACCTGCGCTACATCTTTCCTGTCTCCGGCAATTTCGGCTTCAAGACGGAGCAGAAAGCTTTTTTCAGCCTGTTTCTTCGTACTGACATATACGGTATTCTCCGGCAGATAGGTTCTATCCGTCACTTTAAACCATACGTCACGATAGATGCCGGCACCCGAATACCAACGGCTGTTAGGGCTCATAAAGCACGCGCTGACCAGAATCTCATTTTCTCCCGATTTAAGAAAGTCAGTAATATCCAGCGTAAAAGCAGAATAACCGTATTTCCACTCTCCCGCCTTCTTTCCGTTTATATAAACGGTGCTGTCCATATATATGCCTTCAAATGTAACGAAAGCCTTCTTATCCTGATTCTGCTCATAAACAAAATTCTTCTTATACCAGCCTGTTCCATCCTCATACAGATTAAGAGCATCATAAATCAGCCAGTCATGCGGAATATCCACCGCTTTAAATTCCTGCGATCTGGGTATTACCTGCTCATATGTGGTTCCTGCCTCAGTCTTTAAAAAAGACCAACCGTCATTCCATAAAATTTTTCCGTTCATGCCGTACCTCTCTTTTTTCAATTTTTAATGGGAATACTAAAAGGACTCATAGGAAATCCTTCTTTATTATAAATCAGTGCACCGCTGTTCGTATTGCAGCCGCAATATTTTATTTCACATACATACAATATATTGTCTTCACAGGAAAGCAACACCCTGTTCTCTTGAAGTTCAGCTTCTGCCTTATGGCGAATACCTTTTTCATCCACCATCTCAAAATCCGTAATTTCTTTCCCTTTATTCTCAGAGAAAGCATAGATGCCGCCTGTAGCATTTTTCAAGAATAACGTCGCAGATGCTTTTGAGCCGGTCATTTCAACTTCTACTCTTTCTATCTGTGGTCCTCCGCACTCTGACTTATGCCCGTAGAGTTTATCCGCAGCAAGCATTGCAAGACGATACCCAACTCCCTTTTTATTCAGAGGATGCAGGTCATTGTCCTCTCCGAGGTCTATAGCCACCACCATGCCTGTATCCGGTATCTCCAAAGCCTGCCTCTGCACTTCACGTATACGCGGCCAATCATGAAAAGCCTCATACCGGTCCATGTCATAAGTTTCCGTAGAAAAATTAGGAAGCTGAACATATAAAAACGGCAGTTTTGCATCTCCCCAATTTTTTCTATATCCATTTATCATCTTTCTCATCAGATCAAGATAACGTTCCGGTTTATCTGTGTTTGCTTCTCCCTGATACCAGAGCACACCGGCAATCGTATATTTATGGCAGGGTGCCATCATACCGTTATAGAGTCCTGTAGGCTTCCAGTTCACGAAATCCGTCTCAGGAACCATATCGCAGGAAGCTCCGATTCGATATTTCCATGTCCCTGACAACTCTATTTTCTCTTCATCGTTAAAGATTGCATATATTTTACCGTCTGTGAATCTTCCATGCCCTGTTTCACTTTTCACACGAATGGTTATTGTATTGCTGCCTTCCTTCAACGTTCCTGCAGGCACTATGTATTTTCTGGGCGGATACTGGTAATCCGTATGCCCAACCAAAACGCCGTTAATATATACCGTATCGCTGTCTACTATCGTTCCAAGCCAGAGCTTAGCCTCCCGCTTCGCAAATTCTCCGGAAACCGTAAATTCCCTTCGAAACCATACGCTTCCGATAAATCCCTTGAGTTCTGTATCCTTAAAAAAGCATGGGATTTCTATTTCTTTAAAATCTGAAGTATCAATGCTGCACTGTTCCCAGCCTTCTTTTACTCCCAAATCCATGCTCTCAAGTCTGCCATGCCATTCTTCCGACTGCCGCTGGTTTATTCTAACCCTCTCTTCTATAAAATCATCATCACTGTACCTGTCTGCAAGGGCAAGAAAATCATCATAGCCTTCTAACATCTCCCTGCTCATCCATGATTCAATTCTGGATCCCCCCAAACTTGCATTGATAAGCCCGACAGGAATCCCTGTCATCTTGTATGTCTGCTCTGCGAAGAAATATGCAGTAGCGGAAAAGTCCAAAATAGTGTCCTGCCTTGCCGCTTTCCACTCCCCTGTCAAAAGTTCCTTTATCGGCGCATGGAAATCACTGTGCTCAGTAATTTTAAAGGTACGGATACAGGAATTTGCACAGTTTCTAATCTCCTCAGGATATTTATCCCTGACTCTGTTCATAGGAAGTTCCATATTGGACTGCCCTGAGCACATCCATACATCTCCGATAAGAATGTCTGTGATGTTCTTCTCATTCCCTGCATCATCAGAAATATGCATTTCATAAGCTCCGCCGGGTTCAAGACCTTCCAAAAATATTTCCCAATAACCGTCTTTGTCAGCATTTGCGACATATTTCTTCCCTAAAAATGAGACTGTAACCTCTCTCTCCGGTTCATCTTCCCCCCATATGCGCGTTCTTTTCTTCTGCTGTAATATCATTCCGTCACTTATAAGTCTAGGCAGCTTTAATGTCTTCACTACGATAACGTTCCTTTCTAATTTACTCCCAGTTTCTTAAGTTCATCTATCGCCTGCGCCTGATTTTTAAAATGAATCGTATGGATTCCAAATTCTGACGCACCTGTCAGATTCTTTTCCGTATCATCTAAAAAAACGCACTCCTCAGGAACAAGATGATATCTGTCAATCAGAAGCTGATATATCTCCGGCATAGGTTTTATAACCTTTTCTTTATATGACAGGATTCCTCCGTCAGTAAATGGGATAAAATCCAGCGCATCCGAACAATCTTCCTCTGCTTTCCTTGAAAAGTTGGAAAGATACAGAATCTGATAGCCCTTCTGCTTAAGTTCTTTAATCCACGGTATCGCATAATCATTTCTGGACACGATTCCTTTTACATTGGCAAAGTAACTTTTAATTTTTTCTTCCAAATCAGGAGCGTTGTTGATAAAGCATTGTGTTATCTCTTCGTCCGTCATAGCGCCTCTGTCGTATTCGTTCCACTCATCGCTCATTATGGTCGCCTGCGTTATCCTATCAAGTTCCTCTCCGATACATCCTTTTTCTTCAAGAAATTCCTTCCATGTAAAGTCTGCAAGTACGTTTCCTATGTCGAATATTATTGTTTTTATCATATATATAACCATGCTCCCTTCTCAGCCTGCGAGTTTGTATTTCTAATTTTCAACCTTTCACCTTTGACCGCCTTTTCGTGTATGATATTCTGTTCATGCAAATTTAGCAGCTGATATGAACCAGCTTATGTTATTATAACTGTGTTTGTGTGACTTGGCAATAAGGAAAGAGGGGGAGGATTGAATGAAGAATTGAGATTAGTCTATTTACATGATATACTTTGACTTGGTACTTACAAGGAAAGGAAACTCTACGGTGCGCAGAGTTGGTAAATAAGAAATATCTACGGTACATGGGTGTATCTTGCACTATAAATTTTGTATTCTTATTTCCGAAAGGAGGAAATGTCTATGGACCAAATAAAAATTGGTAAATTCATAGCAAACTGTCGTAAAGAAAAAAATATGACGCAACGACAATTGGCAGATATTCTTGAAATCAGTGATAAGACAATATCCAAATGGGAATGTGGAAAAGGTTTACCGGAAGTGCAGTTTATGATACCTCTTTGTGACCTATTAGGGATAAATGTGAACGAACTTCTTTCAGGGGAAAAACTTTCTGCCGATGAGTATCAAAAAAAAGCGGAGGAAAATATGATTACGTTGGTAAATGAAAATGAATATGTGGAAACTTATAAACCGTTTATAGGATGGCTTATTTCATTTATAGTGTTGGCTCTGTTTTTCGGGTTTAGATGGAACTCGTTGGGAAATGAAAAAATATATGTCTCTTATACAAATCTCCGAGCCCACTAGACAATACGCAATATCGTATGCCGTCA
>JAIDPH010000283.1 GCA_029062885.1 Lachnospiraceae bacterium | reverse complement strand
CTTGTCAAGCCATCCGAACAAAAATTTATATACAGGCCCAAAATAACGGTTAATATGCGCACCAATCAAAAGTATGTACATCACCATATAAAAATAAAACATCAAAATGACCACAGTAGTCAAGCTTCCATATGTGCCGAACCCGTTAAAACTCTCCACGTACACAGCAAAAACATACGATGCGATACTCCATACTACCGCAGAGAAAACGGCACCGGGAAGCTGCTTCTTATATTTCAGTTTAACCGCCGGCACAAAAGAATATATCAGCGCAAAAATCAAGGTCAGTATCAACCATGAGAATATGAATCTAAAGTGCATGATGAACTGCACGATAACCTGTAACTGCGGAAAATCCTTAAGCGCCACATTGACTATGACATTACCAAATACCATGACGAAAACAGCAAGAATGATTGCAATTAATATTATAATCGTATAAAAGCATGCAACCAGACGAAGCAACAGATAATTTCGCTTCTCTTCTATATCATTCACTTCATTGAGCCCACGTATCAGCGCAAGCATCGCTTTTGCAGCCGACCAGATGGCTACAATAGCAAATATCGTAATAGTTCCTGTAGATTTAGAATAAACATCATATACTACTTTTACCACAAAATCGTCAATGGCATTGGGTAAAACCCTCATTATCGCTGTAATCAGATTTTCCGCAGTCAATGTTGTAAACGGCAAAATCGCACACAATGCCATTAGCAGAGGAACAAGTGACAAAAACAGAAAGAATGCAGAACTTGCTGCAAAAGCACTTATATTTTTGCGCGTCATCTGTTTGGAAAAATCTCTGAAAATATAATATAACCTTACTATTGTTTTCATTCTTCTAACCTTTTACCTCGCAGTCCGAAAAGAAACTCTCCAGTATTTCCGTATAGCCATATCCCTGGCTTCCCATCTCTTTAGCGCAATTCTGCGACATGCCTACGCCATGTCCGTAACCACCGCCAACCAGAGTATATCCTACCATATCTTCACCCGTTTTGTCAGCCTTTATTATTAAAAATGCACTTGGCAGAAACGTCCCCGCCGATACGCTGCTTCCATCCTGTCTAATCACCTTACTTTCCCCGTTACATAAAATACGCCGTATATTATATTCTGAAATTACTTTTATAACTGCCTTACTTCCGATAATAATCATCTCGTCTGCTATACCGCCCGCACCTCTTTTACTGATATAAATATCCTTAAGTTTCCCTATATCTTCTATTTCTTCCGATACATAATAGTATTCTCCCTCTTTACCTTTTCTTACCAGAATCAGCGAGGCATTGGCATTATATCGCTCCTTAATTCTTTCTAACAGCGCTGCCGTATCAATACGAGCCACTTCATACTGCCATCTGTACCACGGCTCATTACTTTCAAAATCAGATTCGTCCGCACTGCAAATATATGCAGCAAAATTTTCTTCCTGCTCCATATCTTCTGCGCTCTGTGCAATCTGACTGCCTTTACTTGGCGCAAGCTTTCCAGCCTGTATATAATCTATCGCCTGTCCATTTCCGGTTTTCCATATATTAGTATCCGTACCATAACCGCAGGAAGTCGAATAATAATAATTCTCTGCCAGTTCACCCTGATGGTACAGTACCATCCCGCTTGTTTCCTTTACCGCCGTAGTCGTTGCGGAATTCTCTGCAATATTATGATAGACCTGATAAGATGTAGTATCATCCAAATGTGCACCAAATGCAGGCAGTCCGGCATGTAGTATGAATCTGGCTGCATAGGTTCTGGCGCATACCGCCTGTGCCTTCAATGCTTCGATAGGATAATATGACGGCATCTCACTCGGCACCACGGCATATAAATATTCCTCTAACGGCAGCTCATTTATGATTGCCATTCCCTGAGCTGTCCTAAAGAATTCCAGGCTTCCTCTGTATAAATTGTTTTCCTTAACCACACCCTCTATGTCCAGTTTGACCATATCGGTCAGTGCAGCGCTCTGAAATGAAATTCTTTCTCCTTCTTTCATTTCATCTGCCTTTATTCTGGTCTGCTGTCCATCCACCGTAACAACCGCCTCGTCATAATAGTAACTACCGTTTCCGGTATTTTTAAGCAGCACACGGATTTGGTCTGTCTCACCTTCTCTGGAAACGAGAGCAGCGCAGATTTTATTATTCCACACGACAAAGTCCGTATAGTCATATCCAATCATCAAATCTGTTTTTTTCTGCGCTTCAAGCATACCGCATAACTTATATATCTCCAAATTATCTTCTGTTTCATATATACCATATCCCTCTATTTCTATTGTGCTGTCAGATACACTTAGCAGTTTACCGCGGATTTTATCCGTTTTCTGCTGTTGTCTTATGAGTCTGCCATTCTCAAACGTCAGGTCAGCAATACTCTCTCTTACTGCCGCCCCGGCTACTTCCGAATCTGACGGTACGGTAAAAGCGATTTGATGATAAAAACACTCCATTAATATTCCATTTCCACTGTCAACATCATGACTGCCGCCATTTATCTCCATGACCCAGACATTTTCCAGAATCGTTTCTTCAGGCAGAATACGTGTACAGGTAAGAAGCTGTTCTCCCTTAACATAAACTTCTTCTTTAGAAAATGCTGCATCTTTAAAAGACGAAGACAAGTATTCATACTCACCGTTCTGGGTATATAGCTTCCTGTTCTGCTCATCTACTTTTATAATAAACACAGTTGTCTTCCATATAGAAGAATCCGTATCAAGATATGCCAACATGAACTTATATGCTTCATACCAGTCTTCCTTCATAAATATGTAAGAGTCTTCATATTTTTCTGCAAACTCTGGAATATCCATATCCGAGCCGCCTATTTGTTCATATATGCTTCTATACTGTCCGTATGTAAGTTCACTCTGTTCTGCGTCCGGAATTTCCGATGTCATATCCGTACCATTCCCATATTCTTCAAATTCTATTGATACTCCCAATGCCTGAATCAGAATACGTACGTCTTCTATGCTTATTCCTTCTCCCTGCGGAATTTCCTTTTTTATCTCCAGACTGTTCAGCCAAATCATAAAAAGAATTGCCATTCCTGCCAGAATACATAGTAATTT
>JAIDPH010000282.1 GCA_029062885.1 Lachnospiraceae bacterium | reverse complement strand
TGACAATACATAACATCATCATCATTGGCATAAGAAGCTTGGTTCCGGCTTCTTCCCCCAATTTCCTTGCGGTATTCTTTCTTTCCTCAAATGCGCCCGAAGCTTCCTGCCGCAACATCATCAGCAAATCATTACTGCCCTTACGCAGGTTTTGTGACAGCAATGCACTCAACTTCATATATGGCTGCAGCTGACACCGTTTTCCAAGATGTACATAAGCTTCTGTCTCCGATATACCGCTTTGCAGTTCATTCACAAGCAATAAGATTTCCTCATAGGCATATCGTTTTTTATTAAAAGCTTCTTTCCTTTTATAATCCTCCCCCATCTTGAAAAAGGCTCTCCGTATGGTCATTCCGGCACCCATATATAGTGACAATTTGCTAATTACTTCCGGATAATCTAACAATAATTCCTTTTTTCTTTTTTCCAAATCCTTCTCCACATCCTTGCTCCTTAAAAAAAATATCAATATGGAAGCAGCACATATGAGCAGAAAGAAATAGCCGCTGTTATCCTGAATCACCTCCCTCCAAATTACATTTTTGTTTTCTATATAATCCGGCAATATCATGGCGTTTCCTGTCCTGCTCGCCTGATTTTGTTCTTCCAGAGAAGCTTCAATACTTTGTAGAAATAGTTCCTCCTCTGTCAAAACCTCCGGTTGTATCTGCACCGGGAAAATTTGTTCAAATTCCATTCCGTCATATCGGAAGTATGCCTGCAATGTCACTATTTCCGCTTTTTCTAATTCTTTATTATTAACAGTGCCGTCAGTATGGATAAGTGAATAACTGCTGCTTTCCCATTCTATCTTAAATGGATAGCCTTCTATCGCAGTTACCAGATTAAGGTCTTCCGTTACTTCCGCCATACTTTTATTCTCTCCCAGAATTATTTCCGGGAGATGCGCAACTGCATTCTGATACAACAATTCGATTTTTTCATCTGTATATTTTTGCTCATCTACGGTATACAGAATACTTTCCGTTTCTCTTCCTTCCACCTCAGCTAATAGAGCAACCTCTATGTCTCCCTGCCCATATCCTTTTCTATTGATATAGTGCCCTTCCTGCAAAAGCCTGTCCGTACGCGAACTAAGTGCCATGCACAACGAAAGCAGGTTTCCGGCAAACAGTACCAGCAGCATAATAGAATACTGCCGTTCATAAAATTCCTTTGCCTGCTGCTTCTCCGGTAACGATGGATTCAGAAGCTTCAAATTCTTCTCAAGCTGGCTTCTATAGAGCAGTTCTTTATTTCTCATGCCATTGCCCGCACTTTTTTCTATGAATTTCTCCTTTTGCTTCATGCACCACAGAGCTGCCCTTAAAAAAAATATTTCGCCCGGAAAAGATTTCTTTTCATCCTTATTCATATACACAGATACATTTTCTGTTCGTGAAATTGCAAACAACAGTATAAAAATTCCCAAGACAACAATATATACATAAATCATACAAACTATGCTCCTTTTTCTGCTAAACCTCTATTTCCACCAGTCTTCTCGAAATCATAAATGCTGCCAGATAAACGGCAAGACATACTGTCATAATAAGAATGCCTGTCAGGTTATGATACAACACGTCAAAAAATCCTTTTGATGTCAGTTCAATATAGATAATAATTAGAAACGGAACCATATTCATGATTCTCTGCTCCATTTTCTTAGCGCTGACCAGAACCTGTATTTCTTTATCTACAGTAATTTTCTGCTCAATCGTATCCGCTGTCGCAGACAAAATCTCTGTCATATTCCCACCACTGCGCTTGGCAATCATAAAAACATCTGCAAACTGCATTATATCCGATACATGACTTCTGACTCCGAAATCATATAGCAGCCTTTCCAGCGTAACGTTATTGTCCAGACCTTTTACAATATGACTGATTTCACGACAAATATCGCTTTCAGTTCCATATAGCATAGCCATATCCCTATATGCTTCCCTGAAAGCATTTTCCACGGAATATCCGGCTCTCTGATTAGCTGACACTGACAATACCGCGTCTTTGAATTGCACATTAAGTTCCTGCTTTCTTGTTTTTTCTAGTTCCTTTTTCTTCTCCTTCAAAAAAATAATGAGTATAGGTGACAAAACCAGACACGCCCATACAGAGCGGTAAAAGAAATATCCTATGGCAGCTAAGATCAGCATGGCTTCGGCAGAATATATTATCCATTCTCTTCCGCTTAGCATATAGCTTCCATAATCAACATTCGCTCGTCCGAATCCCTGCTGCTTTAAGTTTTTCAACATAAGTCAGTTCTCCTTTTTGCTGTAATATTCCCAATACTTTGCCATCATTATCCTCACCTTTTTCCTCAAACCGATACAGTGGATTCAGCTTAATCTCTCCCTCCGCGAAGCCAAGAACTTCCACAATTTCCAATACTTTTCTGGATTTATCCCGAAGTCTGCCAAGATGAATAATAATATCAATTCCGGAAGCAATCTGCTGCTTTATGGCATTTAATGGCAGATCCATCCCCATCAAAATCATATTTTCCAATCTGTATAGCATGTCTCCGGAGCTGTTGGCATGCCCTGTTGACATGGAACCGTCATGCCCCGTATTCAGGCACTGCATCATATCAAAAGCTTCACCTCCCCTGACTTCGCCAACAATTATCCTATCCGGACGCATCCTAAGTGAAGACTTAATCAAATCCCTAATAGTAATCTCCTTACAACCTTCTACATTTGCATTCCTTGTTTCCAGCCTGACTATATTAGGAATATTCAGAATCTGCAGCTCTGCGCTATCCTCTATGGTAATGATTCGCTCTTCCTTAGGAATATAATTGGATAGCGCATTCAAAAAGGTTGTCTTTCCCGAACCTGTTCCGCCGCTGATAAAAATGTTGTATCTCGCCCTCACCAAATCCTTAAGCCAGAGGCATACATTCTCCGGAATCGAACCAAATGAAATCAAATCCTCCATGACAATTGGCTTGTCCGGAAATCTTCTAATTGTAACAATCGGTCCGTTCAGAGCTATCGGATTTAAAACCACGTTAACTCTTGCACCGTTTTCCAGCCGGGCATCAACAATAGGAGACGATTCATTGACGACTCTGTTGCAGGTCGCTACAATCTGCTGAATCACATCACTTAACTTTTCTTTACTTTCAAATTTCATCTCCGAATGTATTAATCTGCCTTTTTTCTCAATAAAAATATTATCCGGTCCGTTTATCATTATTTCCGTAATATCAGTGTCATCGATAAGTTCCTGCAGTACATCCAATTTTCTGACTGCATGAAAAAGTTCTTTACGCAGACTTTCTTTCTCACTCAAAGTCAACGCCTGTTTTTTGCCTTCCCTTATAAGCAGCTCGTCAATAAGCTCCTGCATCTCTTCATCAGATATTTCTCTGGAATAATCAATGCTCGCCGCCAACGTTTCACGTAACTGTTTTCTTATATCATCCTGTCTGTTTTTCATATAAATCCTCTTTTATAATTGCCTTAACATATCCCGCGAGTTCGCCATGCGTCATCAGGTTCATATCCGATGGTATTTTTTCAAAAAATGGAAAACGGCATTTCACTGTTTTATCTGCAATATCGTTTAACTTATTCAGCTGTAAAATCTTCTCATACTGATTCATCTTAGCCATGGCAAAACTGTCATCCTTCGTAATCGTATAAATTTTATAGCAACGCGACAGCAGCTCAAACAGTCCATTCATTCCATCTGTCAAATCCAGAATCAGATATTCATAATCACTTATTTTCCCAATTGTTTCTATTAGTTCTATCCATTTTTCTCCTGTAATTCCCTGCATATCAAGGTTGGCTTCTCCCGGCGGAATAAAATCCAATCCGTTTATGTTCTGTACGATTGAGGGCAGTCTGGTAGAGATCTTCTCTTTGGCACAGTTAAAGTAATAGACCATGTCCATCATATCTGCAGGAAATTCCCTATGGAGCATATTACTGAATCCTGAAAAGCATTCAAAATTCAGATATAGTACTTTATGTTCTCTGGCTATCAGCTGCCCCATCGTCAGAGCAAATGTAGTTTGCAGGCATCTTCGTACCGGTGAGTATATCCCTACTACCTTTATTTTTAATTCCTGTTCCTGCTTTTTTTCACTCCATACTTTAAGCTCTGTAATCTGTTCCAGCATTTCACATATTATCTGCTCCGGATTCTGATATTTATTTATATACTTATAGTTAGTTCCCCTCTCAGTCTCTGCCAACAATTCATCTACCTGCCCGCTCTCCTCTGCATTTTCCTGAAGGATAAAGATATTTGGCGCAGTTGGTTTTATTTTTAGCTGTCGTATGGCGCTCTCTCCAATCATCAAAACAGAAATTTCCTGCCTCTCCAAGAAAGGCTGTAATTCTTCCGTTTTGGTAAAAAGATGCAGAACATACGGCATCGATATCCTATCTACAATATACTCAGCCATCCGAAATGCATAAGTCTCTTCCAAATCGCAGACTGCAAAAATCTTTTGTTTCAAAATATTCCTCCTAATCCAAGCATTACACTTAAAAAAATCGGTAACGCAAAATGTATTTTATTGCTTTTGTACTTATGGTAATTCGTGCTCAGATTCTCTCCGTATAATTTCCATTGCCCTGTACGCAGCAAGTCCATCATATATGAACACAAATATTGCATTCTTTCTTTAAAATTATCTTCCGATATCATTTTTTCAATGGATAGTAACGCTCCGATAATAAAAGAAAACATCATGATATGAAGCTGCATATCAACCGAAAAGTAACTGCCTGTCATAAGTAACAGCTTCACGTCTCCGGCTCCTATACCTCCAATACGAAATAAAGGATACAAAATACAGAAGGAAATGAGTATAGCAACACCGGCACTTAATATACACTGCCAGCCATTTCCTCTGGAGTGGGAAAGAAAACCGATGGCAGTACCAAACATAATTATGCCGTTAGGTATCCTGTCATGCTTATAATCCATAATGACAGCTACTATGAGCAATAGAATTAACAGAATGTGATAGCAAGTCAGTCCAATCAGACCACCCCCTTTGTAAAAAATCGACTCTACGGAATCATTGGAAGATATTCCCTGATAACTGCAGAAGCAGTTTTAACTGATGTGATATGGCACTTGTTATCATAAATGCCATATACGCAATGTAAGAATTCCTGAGTTGTAAATCGAATTATATATGCATCATTTAATCTTGTCCAGTGTTTTTTGATAAAAAAATCTTTTTTGTGAAAACCTCACAATGTTTTGAAAAAATTAATGCCATAAAGCACTATAAGCCCTGGAAATCCAAGGATTCCGGATGTCAAAACAGTCATGGGATTAATGCCTACAGCAGCTGAAATATTACTTGCTATCAGGAAATTATTCAGAAAATAAATTCCTATCGTTCCCAATGTTGCACGCAAAACAAAATTAATAATCCACTCAATTTTTCTTCCGAATGCACCTATTACAAGTACCAGAGTACATACAACTAAAATAGCCGCTACGCTACCTATTTTTTCCATAATTATCCATCCTTCCTTTATCTTTATGTCATACTGCTTGGCATTTTTATTTATTTTTACTAATCTATATGCACAATTGCGCTTTAATATAACCGGAATATTTTTTCCATATTTTGACTATACTTTTTTAAGAAAGATTTATTGTACTCAAATTAGCGGGCAATGAAAGGAGCATTGGTTCTAATATGAAGATTTTATTTCATCAAAAATCCAATCAGACCAATACAGAGGACATAGTGGAACTTTGTAAGCCATCTATACGGGAAGAGCTGGTTCAGACCAGACGTGCTTTGGAAATCGCTTACTCCGGTTTCGATAATGTAACCGATCCGGATTTGATAGACTGCTATATTTATGAAGTAAACTCTATTATGAAAAGATATAAGTATTTGTTAGAGCATGCCGAAAAGAGTGGCCTACTGCTCGAAGAAATCGAAGGTAATCTCTCTGAGAAAAGCAGTCTTATATAAAATTTGACTTATCATAATCTCCCATGTTAACATTAATATTGCGTTTAAGCATATTACTGAATAAAGGGGAATTACGCAATGAATCTTTATAGAAAGCCTTTTCAGATATTTTTTTTATTTTCTGTCTTATTATTCTCGTTTCTTATCCCGATTAAGGCAACAGCATCCGAAGTGTCCTCGTTTCCAACCTGTTATGTCAGATTCTCCGGAAAGGGACTTAGTGTATATGCCGACTCTTCCATGAAAGGAAAACCCATAGCTACTCTGCCTGACGGAACTGCCGTTCAGGTTATATCAGGCCCTATGGATTCATGTGCCGGGATAAGCATATATGGCACAGCGTTGGATGGTTATGTAGATGTAAGATATCTTAAGCAGGCTGACGCCATAGTATGTGATTACGATATGTATACTTATGAAGAAATGGTGGAAGATATCCGGCAGCTTCAGGCAAGATACCCCGGTCTGCTTCATGTCAATACAATCGGTACCTCTGTCGATAACAGAGCACTGTATGAGCTTGTCATGGGGAATGAAAACGCCACCGAACACATACTGATACAGGCAGGCATACATGCCCGCGAATACGCCAATCCGTTACTTGTAATGGAACAATTGGAGTATTGTCTTAAGTATTATGACAGCGGAACTTATGGCGGTATAAGCTACCGCGAGCTATTCTCCAATGCTGCAATACATATCATACCTATGGTAAACCCTGACGGCATTGCAATCAGTCAGTTTGGGGAAAGCGGACTGCGTTCATCAGAGCTGATACAGACCGTACGCACCTGCTATCAATGTGACATCCTCACTATGCGCACAAAAAGTTCCTATGAAAATTATCTTAAAGAATGGAAAGCAAACGCCCACGGTGTAGACCTTAACAGAAACTTCCCGGCAGGTTTTGGTTTTGATGCAAAAGTTGTCCTGCCCTCTTATTCTGAATATGCAGGAGCTGCTCCGCTCTCAGAGCCTGAGACATCAGCACTTGCTTCTGTCACTCAGAAGTATAGCCCTTCCATCATCATCAGCTATCACTCCATGGGTGAAATCGCATACTACGATGTCGCAGGAACCGGCTACCACCAGCTTCATAAAGATTTTTCAAAATATATGCTGTCGCTTGTCCCTTATAAAAAAATGCCCGCCGGAGACATAATGACCGGCAGTTATCTTGATTATATATACAGCAATGGCACTCCCGTATGTTCCATTACCTTCGAAACAGGTAATGTTGCATGTCCTCTTCCGGCAACTCAGTACCCTAACATATGGCTTCAGCACAGCATTGTATTGCCGGCAGCTGCACTATATGCATATATAAATTAAGCGCAAGCCAAATGGCCTGCGCTTAAACTCTCAAATATTCTAAACACAAAATCCCCGGTTTGCAGAAGGGTCTGCAATATTCTCTGACAGTGTATTCCTGCCATATGTCAGTCCGGCGTAAACCGTCTGGGCATTACCCATGACCGGTCCGGATACGTCCTGCGATTCAATCTGTTTATATGCGCTATGAAGCGGTTTAATAACTGCTTCAACATGTTCCAGATTCTCTTTGTCATAATGCATACTTGCATGTACCAGCTCCTTGTTTATAAACAGATAGAGCTGTAACAGATTCTGCGCAATCTCATATTCAAAATGAAGCGATGCTGTAAGTTCATTCATACAACCCCTTATTTTACGAATAGCGGCCTTATATTCAGATTTATCTTCCGCATCAAGCGCCGTCTTTGCTTCATCCAGATAAGTCAATATCATCTCATACAGAATAGTGATCAGCTGTGTCTTATTAGCCTGCGTAATTCTTAACGTATACTCCTGCTTTAATTCCTTTGTCATATACGATTGACGCACTCCTTTCCAATTAATCGTGAAGTTATAAAAGCCAACGCCTTTTTAATTTACTGTAAAAGCTGTAACAACTGTGAAGGTCTTTCATTCGCCTGTGCCAGCATGGAAACCGCTGCCTGTGAAACAACCTGCTGTGAAGTATAAGTTGTCATCTCTTCTGACATATCCACATCCATAATACGGGAATATGAAGCGGTCATATTTTCACTCGTAATATCCAGACTGCTGACCGTATGCTCCAGACGGTTCTGATATGCACCGAGGCGGCTTCTTACGGCTGATACATATGCAATAGCTGACTTGACAGCTACAATTGCATCGCTACTGCTATCCTGAGTCATCAGGTTAGCACCGGTGAGTCCCAGTCTTTGCAATGAAATTGTAGGAATACGGATTGCCAAAGTCTGCCCTTCGTTAGCTCCAATCTGCGTATCCATAGCTCCAATGCCGGTGATATCCAGTACAAGATTTCTGCTTGAAACATAGGTCTCACCAGTATCTTCAACACTAATATTTATACTAATGGGACTCCGTGTACCAACAGGATTAGGATTGTTACCCGCAATATTAGTACCATCCAATAAATCTACCGCATCGCCTGTTAATTGAACAGTTACTACTTCCTCTCCTTTTCTAATACTAATGCTATTACCGCTTCTACCGATTGTTGCTCCATCAAGAAATTCTGTAGTCGCATCATTGCCTGCCTGCACCGTAAGCTGTGGAGGAGTACTGTTATCATATTCCAATGTTATTGAAAAATCGCCTTCGACTATTGGTTCCCTTGCATCGCTAACGCTAACGCTTGCAACAGTATCTGCGCTATTATTTTCCGCTTCTAAAATATGTGTTGGATTATCTTCTACTATATCCAGCGTAATTTCAAATCCATTACCGTCCGAAATCGTAACGCAGTTCTCTCCTACGGCAGTAATTTCTGAACCTTTAGGGAAATTGGCTCCCGGAACAAAAGTGGCATTGGTTCTATCCATATCAATTTTACCGTCATCATTATAGATAACAGTCAACGCATCAACCGTATACTTCTTAACCAATACATCATCACTATAATAACCGACTTTTATACTTAAATCATTAGTATAACCCTTCAAATCAAAAGTTCCATCCAAAAGCGTCTGCCCATTGAATTCCGTATCCTTGGCAATTCTTGTGACTTCTTGTTTCAGCTGAACCAATTCTGCATCCAATGTCGCTCTGTCAGCCGTAGTAAGGGTTCCTGTAGCTCCCTTGATTGCCAGTTCGTTCATTCTCTGCAACATCTCATGTACTTCAGTCAGTGCTCCATCCGATGTTTCAATAATGGAAATACCTGTATTGGCATTACGTGTGGCTACGGAAACGCCTTCTATCTGCGCATCCATTCTACGCCCAATCGCATATCCTGACGGATTATCCTTAGCACGGTTTACTTTCAGACCTGATGAAAGTTTCAGCAAAGATGAAGATACTCTGTTATCTGCTACATTTAATGCATTGTTGGCACGCATTGCAGTTGCGTTATAGTTGATTCTCATATTGTATTCCTCCTTACAAGACCTGTAATTATTAATCTGAAATAACTGAAATAAATGCTTTTGCTATCCGGTATAATGAAGCTGTCTGCACTGACGAAGTATTGTCTGCTTCCTGCCCGTTCTGTGTTTCTTTGGCTGAAAACCCATTCAAATCCAATTCTTTGCTATGAATCACGCCAATGCTTCCAAACTCCGTATCATTTTGCAATATATCTGCAAAATTCTTCTTCAGTTCCGCGCGTAGGTCTTCTTCTTTTCCTTGCAGGCTTTCGCATCCTTCTGATGTGGAACATGCTATATAACCCGATATTTTGTTATTTCTGATGCTGAATTCCGCCGCAACCTTTCCATAGTTTTCTGTAGAAAAAGTTGCTTTTACTTTACCGGAATCTTCTTTATCATGAAGGACTTTCAAATGAATAGAAGTCGTCTCTCCATTGATTTCAACAGGTATATGATAATTTTCTTCCTGTGCCAGATTTACCGCTAGTGTCAGCTGCTTACGGCAGCTCTGGATTGTCTTCAAGTCAATATAACTTATACCTTCATCATACTGTGCTTCTTCCAAAGCCTCTTCAAAAACCTGTTGCATTTCTTCGTAAGCTTCCTGCAAGGAATCCTTATCAATCATTGACTCCGTAAGCTTTGCAACGGCTGCTTTTACCTTGCTTTCATTAGCTGAATCAGTCAATTCGTTAAGCTTTTTAAAAAGAAAACCTCTATTATTCAATAACATATTTGCTGCTTCCAAATTATTTGTTGATATTGGCTGTCTATTATGCAGCAGCTCTTCTATAATCGCATCTTCAGCTTCACATGCCTGCCGGCAGTCTTTCAGTTGTTCTTCATGATATTCTTTTTCCAAAGAAGCTTCCTGCTTCGCCATCCGATCCGCTATATCTGCGACTATATCGCGATAATACTTTCGGAAGCCACTTTCTATCTGTGTAGTAATCGACATATTTTTCTCTATTGCGTCAATTCCATCAAAATCATTATCCACCAGAAAATCCATGCCGACTTTTTTACTACTGCGAACTGCGCTTAGCATATTCTTAAAGGAAAGCTCCACACCCATATTCAACAGTGCTCCAACCGCAGCGCCATCATTCTTTTCAAATTGTCTAAACATACGGTAAATACCAATATAAGCTGTTCTTTCCTGCTCATTGATTTCTTTATTTTTATCCAGCTTATATAAAAATTTGCTGTATTTTTCGTTTTCCTGATTCCTTGCATATTGCATGGAATCCAAATAATCATTCAGTTCCGGTACCGTCATCTCCAAAGGATTTTTACCATCACGAATCGTCTGTAAAACAACTGCTGGCGTCATTTTATCAATTACGCGGCGAAGTTCCATATCAGATTCTCTAACTGACTGTATATTTTCCTCAGTCAACTCCATACTATTATATCCAAGAATGCGTACTGCACGACGATTTTCTTCGCTGGTCTCCAATCCCATGTCCTTCAGAATATCATCAGCATTTTGAGTGGCTTTATTAATACTGTCACCCAAATCTTCTCTTATTGTCGTCATCCATGCTTCATATTTTTCTTTGGCTTCATCGTAATGATTTCTTAACGCGCTGCCATCTATATGTACCTGATTTAAAGTAAAATCTTCATCTGAAACTTTAAACCTGCCGACAACATCTATAGGCATATAAGGTAATTCTGATACTTTGCTGCGAGTTTCAGTATAAAGAGAAGCTTTTTCCAATGCTCTTTCAACATTTTCCTCATTGAATAAGCGCTGCTTCTGCCAATCTTCTATCCTTCTTAAATCATCTACTAACTTTTCCAGCTCGGTAGTATCAATCGAATACCCACTTTCCAGTAATTTACGATTAGCTTCTACTGTCATCATCAGACGAACTTCTTCTAATTGCCGTCTTGCTGAAATATTCTCAGGCAGCTCTGCTAAAACATTAGTAGTTGTAATACTATTATCTTCAGAATTCTTTTCTGTAGAAGTCCGAACATCCACTAACTGTTTCTGTGCTTCTTCCAGATTAGATAAAGTAAGTTCTTTTCCGTCTGCTACAGTTTTATCAACTGCCTCATCCGTAATATATTCAAATCTTTCTACATACTCCGCAGCCTTTTCAAAACTGCTTTTACCATCTACAAGATCTGCCGCTCCTGCGCTTTTGCCATCTGATATAGCAGCTGCAATTGTAGAAAGAATCTGTTCATCGTCTCGTGGCAGTGTTAAATTATCCAACTGATAAAGTCTGTCAACAGCTTCCGGTGTTAAAGGAATTCCTTTTTCAATAAGCCATTTTGCATCTTCCAGCGTTTCCTCGTTAACCTCTAAATCAGCCTCTGTAAGAACTTTTTCCATCTGAGGACGCAACTGCTGCCAGTTAAATTCCTCTGCCTTCTTAGCATAATATCCCGAACCGTCTGAATAGTAACCTCTACCCTGCCTGTCACCATCCGCTGTAGAACTATGATTTGCCAGATACAGGTTATCTATCGTAGGTGCCATTTGGTTCTCAACCATATATTTTATGGCGCCTTCCGTCATTTCCTGAAGCTCTGTCGCCCTATCATATGCCTTTTTGGCGTCTATTACATTTTCTTTCGTAATTGGTACATCATGTTTTGCAAACTGATTACAAAGTTCTCTTGCAAATGCTTCACTGCCTGTAATTTTCTCAAGAGTTTCTGCATCTATTTGGTCAGTATATCCCGCAACCTGCGTTCCGCCTTTAATAAGCTCCGACTTAATCTTATCAACAATGGTAACGACTTCTTCAACATCCATATCGCCGATATGATAACCTTCTTTCATCATACGGCTAAAATCTTCTGTAGACATAGAATTAGACATAACTGTCATATAGTCTCTCTGCGTGGCAACATCAATTTGTCCCGCATACTGCATAACGTCTTCCGCGGTCTTTCCCTGACCTTTGTAAGCTGTGTTATCCATAACTGTTCCAGAAATGTCTAATGCAAATGCACTCGTTTGTTTCGTTTTCTCCGTATGAGTATCTCGATATGTAGTTGTCATCACCTTGTCTACATTTTGATTGGTATTACTATTGTCAAATGTAATCTTCATACACACGCTCCATGTAGTAGGTCTTTATATAAAAAGAGTAACTGTGCTTTATACAGTTACCCTTTATTTCGGCATACTTTATTATTTTCTTAACCCCTGATTTTCAACCAGTAAATATAAACTGTAAACCACCGCATTGTCAGCTAAGTAATTCTAAAATCCGTTGGCTGCTCTGATTTGCCTGCGCAAGCATACTGGTTCCTGCCTGTAATAGAATGTTGTTAATGGAATACTCCATCATCATATCCGCTATGTCCGTATCTCTGATAAGGGATTCGGCTGACTGAGTATTTTCTTCAACATTTTTATTTATATTATAGGCATGCTCCAAACGGTTCTGATATGCACCAAATAGTGAACGTTGTTCGCTTACTATCTGAATCGCGCCTTTAACCTCATCAATTGCGCGGCTGGCGCTTTCTACTGTAAGCACATCCGTCTTCTGCATTCCCAATGCATACAGACTGAGTGCATCATATTCTATATCAATATGCTGTCCGGCTTCCGCACCTGCCTGTACCCAGAAGTATTGTTTGCCGCTTGTTATGACATCACCGTAGACTGGAACTTCTACATTATAACCCGGATTAACCGATGCTATAGTACTATTATAGCGGGCATAATCAGTAGCACTGGAATTAAATAAATCAACAATCGTACTATCATTCAATGTCTCGGTAATTTTCTTTAATACTTTTTCTTCGGTGTCATCAGGAGCTACTCCAATCCGCATGGTAATACTTCCTATACTGCTTAAGGAACGCAAATTAAGATTATCTCCATAAATAAGATCCTTATCCGAAGCAATATCATTTAATTGAAAGGAAAGATATATATACCCTCCCTCATCACCCACTCCATCATTTTCTCTTTTAAGCAGACCAGGCGTTTCATCCTCTTTTGTTCCGGTCAGTGCATCCATTACACCTCTTAAAGTTGCATCGGTAGTTTTCGGTTTACCAACATCATGTCGTGAGCCGTCACTATAGTAGCTCCATACCCACCAAAAGTCATAATCGTCATTGGTTCTATCATATGAATAGTAAGTACATGATGTAGCTTTAGCTGTTACGTTTCCAATCCCCTCCATATAAAATAAAAGCTCCCATGTTCCATCATCGTTTTTCGCATCAGCCGGCACAGTCGCACTTGGATATTTTGTTAAGTTGCTATTATTCGCATTCAATACAGGATAGATACAGTCATCATTGGCATTATCAAAATCATATCCGTCAACTGAATTTCTATTTGAAACATAAGCCGCCGCATAACTAATAGATGCACTATAGATGGTTACACTCGGATCGTGATCACTTTTAAATTTGGCGCCTATATTTACATGAGGGTCTGATGGCAGCCTAGTGTTATTAATACTGCCTATAATATCGTCCAATGTAGCAGTCTCCTCCACATGCATAGAAACACTATATGTAAACAAAACATTCCCATCATCATCCGTAGGTTCAATATCAAACGAGTAATTATTTTCCTTTAAAGTATCCCAGTCAATCCTTTTTGTTTCATATGACTTACGATCATAACCAGTCCACGTAACCTTAACTCCATCCTGATCTGCATCAACTGCATATCCATTTGAGGCTAATACACCACAGGTTTCATTCGTTATATCATTATTTTTATAAGCGTTTCTGGTATAACTAACGGCCTGCTTTTTTGTATAGTCAACTATCGGAGTATATTCCTCAGGCTCCCAAATCCTCTGCTCATTAAAAGATGTGGTACTAAAAATACGCGCCACCTCTGACTTCAATGCCTGTATCTCTTCATTAATATATGCCCTGTCCTCGACATTATTTGTACCGTTCGCCGCCTTTACGGCAAGTTCGTTAATACGCTGAAGCATCTCATGCACTTCATTCAAAGCACCCTCAGCAGTTTGTACATATCCTATTCCGTCTTTGATATTCTCCCCCGCTTGATTCAGACCGCGTATCTGCCTGCGCATTTTCTCCGAAATAGCCAGACCGGCCGCATCATCCGCCGCTCTATTAATACGATATCCAGATGAAAGCTTTTCAGATATTTTTACATTCTTCTTGATGTTTACATCTAATTGCCTGTTTGCATTCTTGGCAAGCATATTATTCTGTATAGACAGCATGTATTCTATCTCCTGTTCTAATATAAGATAAATATGATAAAATGCATATAGATAAAAAACTATCTCTATTCTTAATATCGGTATTAATTGTTTATTTTTTAACCTTGGCAATTAATAAAATATAAAAAGGATAACCATCAAGATTATCCCTTTTATGCTAATATATTATAATTTAGAATATGAAAATCGCAGCTGTAAGCGGCGGTAAATCAAATGTAATGCTATAATCTCTGAAATCGCAGGTTTCTTTTTTTGCGGAAATTTCTGCCGGTATCACATGCCCATTACCCCCGAAACGCTTATCATCACTGTTCAGAAGCAACTTATATTTCTTTTTCTTAGGAACGCCGACTTTATATCCTTCCCGCATCACCGGAGTCATATTGAGGACAAACAGAATATTATTTTTTCCTGTAGCATCTTTTCTGAAAAAGCTATATGTACTGCGTTCAGCATCGTCTGCGTTAATCCATTCAAATCCGCCCCAATCGTTATCAATGGAATACATTGCCGGATACTTCCTGTAAATCTTCAACAATTCTTTTACATACTCGTGCATACCCAGATTCAGTTCTTCCCCCAGAAGGAACCAATCCAATTCCCTTGTTTCACTCCACTCTCTCTCCTGTCCAAAATCCTGACCCATAAAGAGCAGTTTCTTTCCTGCGTGTCCGAAGTAATAACTGTATCCGGCTCTCAGATTCGCATATTTATCTACCGGATAGCCCGGCATTTTATTCAGCATGGAGCATTTCAAATGCACAACCTCATCGTGAGATAACGGAAGAATATAGTTCTCGCTGTTATTATAACTCATGGCAAAGGTCATGGCATAATGATTATTCTTACGGAAAAGCGGATCCAATTTCATATATTCGCAGAAATCATGCATCCAACCCATATTCCATTTAAAGCTGAATCCCAGACCTTCATCTTCGACTTTACCCGTAACAAGAGGCCACGCTGTAGATTCTTCCGCAATTGTCAAAAATCCGGGGATAGAGCCGAGAACAACCGAATTCATATGACGGAAGAACTCTATTGCTTCCAGATTTTTATTACCACCATATTGATTAGGCAGCCACTGTCCGTCACGTTTACCATAATCCAAATACAACATAGATGCTACAGCATCCACCCTGATACCGTCTACATGATACTCCCTTGCCCAGAATAGAACGTTGGCAATCAGGAAATTTTTTACTTCCGTTTTTCCATAATTAAAAATTTTAGTGCCCCAGTCAGGATGTTCTCCGCGCCTCGGGTCGGGATGCTCAAAAATACACTCTCCGTCGAATCTTTCCAAGCCATGCGCATCAGTTGCAAAATGCGCGGGAACCCAATCCAGAATGACGCCTATCTTGTTCTTATGCAATTCGTTAATCAGATACATAAAATCTTCAGGATTCCCATATCGTGAAGTCGGAGCGTAATATCCTGTCACCTGATAACCCCATGAACCATCAAACGGGAATTCTGCGATTCCCATGAGTTCTATATGAGTATATTGCATTTCCTTTAAATATTCTACAATCCTGTCCGCAAATTCACGGTAGTTATAGAATCCCTCTTCAGTTCCGTCAGGGTGTTTCATCCAGGAACCGATGTGGCACTCATAAATGGCAAGCGGCTCCTTATTATAATCCTTACCGTTTCTCGCGCTCATCCATGCGCTGTCAGTCCATTTGAATTTGTATATATCAAAGGTCTTAGACGCATTACCCGGCCTCATCTCAGAATAATTAGCAAATGGATCCGCTTTGTAACGTTTTTCACCGCCATTGGTATGAATAAGATATTTATACATCTCATTCTCACCAACATCCGGAATAAATAACTGCCATATTCCACCGGGACCCAGCTTCGTCATCGGATGGCTTTCTTCATTCCAGTCATTAAATGTACCTATAACATTCACACTTGCCGCATTAGGCGCCCATACTGCAAAAGACATTCCTTTTATCCCGTCTTCCACAGACGGATGCGCACCGAGTTTTTTATAAATATCATAGTGCGTTCCCTGAGCGAATAAATACTGGTCATCCTCCGAAATAAACACCTTATTACCTGCTTCTTTTTTTGTAACTGCCTTACCTGCCATTAAAAAGCCCCCCTACATCTTTATTAATTGTGCATAAAGTCATTTTCCCGTAAAATAATCATGTCTTCTTCATCATACCTTTTTGCCAGAAGAATGTCCAGAAAATGTTTCGGCGTCTTTCTATTTGCGTAGTAAATCGCTTCATCTATCAATTCCTTCACTTCCGCCACAGTCACTGCATGGTCGCTCGTCTGCATCTCCGATATCCGCGTATGGAGTGCCAAAATGCCGAATTCATCAATGGAATATTCCATCTCCTTCGCGTACAGCTTTGCACAGGCAACCAATGCTTCATTATCCAAAGGCTCAATGTCAACCCTTAGATTAAAGTTTTCTTTTAATATCTCATTTTTTGACAGCAGTTTGTTCATATCCAGCTTTGTATCTTCCATGAACAGCAGCAATCCCACATTATACTTCTCAAGCTCTTTATTGAGCTTAGCAATAGTTTCGGCGTTTAAGCCGGACGCCTTCTCAATAATCAGTGCTCCATTGACAAGTCTTCCTATTGTTTCGTGGATGTCTTTTTTATTCAGGACTTCTCCGGATATTTTAGCTGCCTTGCCTGAAAAGTTACTATCATTATTCTGCATTTCGCGAATCAGATTCTTTGCCAGGTCCAACGCGCTGCCTTCTTCGCCTGTAACAATAACATTACCGGTGTATGCCGCCATGCTCATATTATCCAATGTGTGGATTAATTGATCCTTAGTCTTCTTATTATTAACACATGGCCCAAATAGTTCCTTTTCTTCATCGGTTAATTCTCTGATTGCACGATTATGTTCCTGAGGCGGTTGTGGATGCGCTTTCGGGGTCGCATCAGTTATGTCTTTAGCTTCCTCTACGTCCTTAGACTCTTCAATTTCTTCAACCGTTTCGGCAATTTGAGATTCTTCAACCGTTTCAGTCTCTTCAATTTCTTCTAATTCTTCAACTTCATCATCTTCCGTAAGTACATCCTCGGACATTTCCTGCGGTGCTTCATCGGTCTCATTGCTTTCTTCCTGCTGTGTATAATTATTCAGTTCTGTTTTCGCTTCATTCGGAAGAATCACTTTCTTAACGGTAGGAGAAATATCATCTTCTATCGATTCCGTCATCTCGAAAACTTTCTCAAGCTGCTCTAACAGGCCGCTTTTGGTCGCCTCGTCAAATTCAGCAAACAGACCTCCTGTATCAGATAATATCTTCTGGCGAACCGCCTCCATACGCTTCTGTTCATTTCTCTTTTTCATCTTTTCCCATTCAGCCATAACATCTTCTATGCTAAGCTGTCCGGTAATCTGTTTTTCAACTTTCTTTTCATCCGGAACTACCAGACTGATCTGTCCGTCATATTCCTGCGCCAAGACACCATCGTATCTGCTTGGCTGTACATAGAAATCTCTCACAGCCTCCTGACGCGTCACTTCCGGTTGTATTTCCGTGTCATCGTGTTCGTCAATTTCCGGCTCGATAGTTTCCTGCACGTTAATTTCCGGCGCATCAGTCCTGTACTGTTCAAGCTCAGGACCCGATATTTCCCCTGTTTCCTGTAACAGCGGAGCGATAATCTGCTCTACAATAGAAGGTTCTTCTTCTAAATCAGAAGATTCTTCTTCTGAAATGGAAGGCTCTTCTTCTGAATCGGATGTTTCTTCCAAAACAGATGACTCTTCCTCCTCCAGAACCTCCTTCATACTTTCCGCTAATGCCTTTTGTAAATTGAGAGTATTATATTGACCTACGTCTACGGTCTTCACTTCCGGAAGCTCTGTAGTAGGCATGGTCATAATATCATCATTTACTTCTTCGTTTTCTTCCTCTTCTTCTCCTTCGCTTTCATCTATTTCTTCATTAATATCTTCTTCATCAGCGTTTTCTTCATCCGCCGGATTCTCCTCGTCTGAGCTGTCTTCCCCGCTGCGTCTGCCAATCCATGAATCATATTTCGCCTGCTGGTCAGCGCTCAACGGAGCATGCAACGCCTTCAACTCAAGCGCTTTACATACATATTTCCCTTCTCCGAACCAAAGATACATTTCATCGCATTCTTCAACGCACTTCGTTGCAAGTCCGATTCTGTGATATAGATACGCTAACTCATATGCCCATTTCTCACGATAATCGCGTTTCTTAAATTCTTCCAGAACGGCAATCCGCTCTTCCAGACGAACCTCCTGCGCCTCATATAAACGATACTGCAAAATATACTTACCGGTATCTCTGGGCGCTATCTGCACAAACTCCTTAAAGTATTCAACCGCCCGCGCATAATCTTCCATCTTAATTGCCAATTCGCACAACGAATATACAATCAACCTTCCCGTTGGATGTTTTTCGTATGCTAATAACAGGATATCATTGCTTTCCTGATATCTCCGATTTATTTTATATACATCACTAATGGTACATAGCATCATGACGCTTCTGACCCTGCGCCAGTCAATGGTGTCTGCAATTTTTACTGCTTCTCCATATTCCCCTTCAGCTATCAGTGATTTAATTTCATCAGCGCGAACCTTGTATTCATACTTATCCAAAAATATCACCTCTATCTTAATAGTATATACCAGATATGGTGATATCGCAATATTAATTTCCTTTATATTGTATTTTTTTAATTAAACTTTCCCTATTCTTTCTTTTGTAAAAGATAATTGGAAAGTTCTGTAAACTGTTCCAAAGTTAGCGCTTCTCCGCGTATTTGTGTCGGTAATCCCATTTGTTCCAAAACCGCCGCTGCTCTCTCTTTACCTATCCCAAGGTTGCCCGCATTGGAAAGACCATTTATCAGAGTTTTTCTTCTTTGATTAAAAGATGCTCTGATAACGGCAAATAAATATTCCTCGTCCAACGCTTCCACCGGCGGATGCTCATATCTTGTCAGTCTTATGACGGTACTATCTACATTAGGTCTTGGCATAAAGCAGGATGCAGGAACCTTGGCAATAATCTCAGGCTTAGTGTAATACTGTACTGCTAATGACAGCGCACCGTAATCTTTTGTTCCCGGTCCAGCCTGCATTCTGTCTGCCACTTCCTTTTGCACCATAATCGTAATGCTTTGCAGCTTAACATGCTTTTCCAACAATGACATAATAATTGGCGTTGTTATATAATAGGGAAGATTCGCAACTATCTTAATTGGATTTCCTTCATTTTGCTCTTCTACAATATGGTTTATATCTACTTTCAATATATCCTGATTGATAATTTTTACATTATTGCATGATGAAAGAGTATCCTGTAATATGGGAATCAGATTTGCATCAATCTCCACAGCAAAGACGCTTTTCGCTCTTTCCGCCAGATATTGCGTCATCGTGCCAATACCGGGTCCAATCTCCAACACGCAGTCTGTCTCAGTTATCTGCGCAGCATCCACAATTTTCTCCAAGATATTTGCGTCAATCAAAAAATTCTGCCCATATTTCTTGCGGAAACTGAAGTTATACTTCTGTAAAATCTCTATTGTGTTTCCGGCATTCCCCAGATTTTTCATATCTATATTCCTTCCATTTTCTCTACCATTTACGCTTCATCTGACATGAAACAGCCTATCCGCATTTTCATGTGTTACCGCAATCACTTCTTCATAGCTTATTCCCTTTAATAATGCAATCTCTTCAGCAATATACGGAATGTTCAAAGATGAATTACGTTTTCCGCGATTCGGCTCCGGCGCAAGATATGGACTGTCCGTTTCCAACAGAATCTTCTCAATCGGAATATATTCCACCGCTTCCTTTATTTTCTTTGCATTCTTAAAAGTAATCACCCCGCCGATACCAAAGTAAAAGTCCATATCCAGATATTCCCTTGCAATTTCCTTCGTATATGAGAAGCAATGAATTACGCCGCCCAAATCTTCGGCATGAAGGTTTTTCATTATATCTAAAGTATCTCTGGCAGAGTCTCTGGAGTGAATGATAACCGGAAGGTTCACATCCCTCGCCAGTTCCAACTGCCTCTCAAACCATTCCTTCTGGACAGAATGTTCCGGTTCTTCATAGTGGTAATCCAGACCTATTTCCCCGACGGCAACCGTTTTTTCATGGCTGCAGCTTTCTTTAAGCCATATAAAGTTTTCTTCGTCAAGTTTCCCGGTCTCACTCGGGTGTATGCCTATCGCCCCATAGATAAACGGGTATTTATTCATCAGCTCGATTGTCTTTTTACAGCTGTCTATGCCTGCTCCTACATTAATTACCGTATCTATTCCATTTGCCTGTATGGACTGCAAAAGTATGTCCCTGTCTTCCTCAAACACCTTGTCATCATAATGAGCATGACTCTCAAATATCATCTTTTTTCCTCCGAAACACAGCTTCAAAGCATATTCCTAAAAATTTCTTTAAAATATATAAAAAAAATGTGAAAAAATACTTGCAAACTAAAAAACATTATACTATAATAACACTTACGTTGTAAATATGCGCTTTTAGCTCAGTTGGTAGAGCACCTGACTCTTAATCAGGGTGTCCAGGGTTCGAGCCCCTGAAGGCGCAGTCGGGAGTACCATTTTTGAGGACGTAAGTGCCTTGGGGATGGTGCTTTTTTATTACAAAAAAATCAGGCTGCTAAGCCTGACTTTTACTTTTATATCTTTATATCTGAATATTGCCAAATATACTGCTGCCAAGCAGCCCCAGTGTGTTCCCATAAGCTGACAGAACGGAGTTGCTGCTTCCATATGACGGTATCCCCATCATACTTCCCGTTAAACTCTGCGAGTATAAGCTACGCATCAGCATTTGGTTAATTATCTTGCTGTTCATATAGCATTGGTCGCAGCAGTAATCCTCGCTGTTATTAGTGTATGAAGAGTCCGAACCATCTCCTGTTTTTGTGATTGCCTTCCAAGTCTCCACAGCCTTTTGCATATTATCTTCAAAGTTGTTTATTTTCGATGTCTTCTGACTACCACTTCCGGCTGCCTGCAATTGCCCTATATTTCGCATTCCAAGTCCATTAACGTACATAACTTCCTCCCACAATACGGTATACTTATTTTCTTCTACCTTAGTGTAGAAAAAAACGCAAAGATTATCAATACGATTAACATGAATGAACAGTTTAATGTCATGAATAATTTTTGATTCACAATTACTTGCAAAAATCCATGTCCTGCCATACAATGAACATAATTGAGGGATAAGATTAAGAAAGGAAAGGTGATTATTATGAAGATCACATGGTTTGGAACGGCATCATTGCTAATTGAAAAAGGAAAAGACAAGATTCTTATTGATCCCTTCCTGCCGCTGCGAGGTTCAGAAAATCATCCTTCTTTATTGGATTATAAAAAAGATGGGGCTATTCTGATTACACATGGACATATTGATCATCTTGGCAGCATCCCTAAAATTCTCCAGAGTTCAGATTCTACGGTATATTGCAGCGGACTTCCGGCTGCTACTTTGGAGAAAAAGAATGTTGACAGCGATCAGATTGTTATCATCCGCCCCGGCGATGTGCTGCATTTCGGGCAAATCAGAGTCACTGTTCTGTCAGGAAAGCATATTCATTTTGATTCAAAATTAATCAGACGCACCCTTTTGAACACCCGAATACTAAGGTATTTTCCTAATTTTCTATATCTGCTTTTCAAAAATCATACACATCCTGAGGGAAATGAAACGCTTGCATTTCAGATTGATACAGCCGACAAACGGATTCTTGTCCTCGGCAGTCTGGGACTGGATGAAAACGTAGAATATCCTAAATATGTGGACATGCTGATACTTCCTTATCAGGGCGCAACGGATTTAGTTACTCCCACGCTTTCCATTATTGAGAAAATCGAACCACGAACGGTTCTTTTAGACCATTTTGACGATGCTTTTCCGCCCATTTCCAATCATATAGATACCAGACCCTTGAAAAGGGCTTTGGAAGAACGTTTTCCCGATTTACCCGTCGTAAAGCCTTCTGCCGGAAAAGCAGTGACTTTACTATGACTTAAAAAGTAATCCCAAGCAGTTCAACAACAATACCTGCAGTCACGCCAACTGCATAGAGCAGGAAAATAATGCCGGCATTTTCCTTTGGTCGGTCATTTACACGCAGCAATACAAGCGTACCAACGCCTGCTCCTACCAGCAATCCCGACACCATGGCGCCCGCACCCAGAATGCCTTTCAAATAAAGCTGGGTAATGATTACGGAGGCGGCGCAGTTTGGAATAAGACCTACTATTCCTGCCAGTACTTCTCCCACAATCAATCGGTTCTGAACCAAATTTGCCAGAAAATCTTCACCGATTATAGCAATCACTATATTCAGTATGAACGAAACAATCAACAGATAAATAAAGATTTCCAGCGTGTGATGCAGGGCAGATTTCATAATACCTTCATCACAATGGCAATTATGCTGCTCGCACAAATGCTCTATTTCCGGTTTTCTTTCTTTCTTAAGGAAAAAACGATTAACCACTGCGTCAATCAGAAAGCCGGCAATCATGCCAATTACTATCTTCGTTCCCAACAGCTTCAATATCATGCTGAGTCCGGCTTTTTCGGAAATCAGAATCGGGAGCATTTCATCCGAAGTAGACAGGTAAATAGACAACAAAGTACCAAGCGTGATAATTCTTCCTGCATATAAATTAGATGCTGCCGCCGAAAATCCGCACTGGGGAAAAGCCCCCAAAATACTACCAATAACAGGGCCGCACTTACCCGATTTACGAATTGTACTCTGCATCCTCTCTCCCGCCTTATGCTCCAGATATTCCATCGCAAGATAAGTCAGAAATAAAAACGGTAATAATTTCACGCTGTCCAGTAAAGTATCCAAAATGATGTCTAACATATAATACACTCTTTTCTGCAAACTCTTTTTATGCATTTAATGTCTAAGATTGTATAAATATTAACCATATTTATCAAAAAGGTCAATAAAAAACTAAAAATATTATACATTTGTTACAATTTAATATTGATAATCATTTAAAAAAGTTATAATATATAGTATGATAGTATATATATCCGATTTAATGGCTTCAAAAATATAGAGATCAATTACTTATGGAGGATTTATAATGGAAGGACTAAAGAATATGATGGAAGATAATGTGGAGCATACGCTTAATCAGCTTTTGCCCACCATGCCGAATGTCTGCTCCTGTGACGATTGCAAACTGGATATGGCAACTTATGCATTGAACCGCTTGCAACCAAAATATGCACGTACAGCTAAGGGCATCGTTATGCATCGTTTCGATACTGCTTCCTCTCAAGTAGAAGCCGAAATATTAACAGCCGTTGTTTCAGCCATTACCATAATAGGCAGCCACCCACATCATCCGCCTCTGAATACTGCCAATGCAGAACAGGCTTCCTCAGATAACGACTCCGCTCCTAGCGAGCAGGTACCCGCTGACAGCAATACTGCTGAATAAATACCACTATATAAAATGGGTCAGGTATACGTGCAAACACGTACGCTTGACCCTTTTTTATCACAAAATATTTAGTAAAAGTTGGCGTTACTTTCTATTCTTACTGATTTCTTCAGCGATATACTCTTCAACGCTTTCCTTCGGAATAGATAATGCCAATGACATTTCGCTGTAAAGAAGCTCCTCAGCTTTCTTTAGATAATGCTCGTCGGAAGAAAGCACCTTTTTCCCCTGCTGTACTCTATCCTGCTTGCGCAGATACAGGGTTTTAATGATCTGCACCAAGCTATGGCAGTCATAAGTTCGGATTGCTTCCTTGTACATCTGTTCTCTGGTCTTCTCCTCCTTTATCCACACTGTCTCGATATCGGGAATCTTTCCGATCAGCTTCTTTGCATCCTTTTCATTCATGATTTTTCTCATAATGACCTTATCATTATCGACAGGCGTATAAATAGTACTTCCCTTTTCGAAAACAGGCTCCAGAATATAGTATTTTTTCTTCTTATCCAGCTTATCAATCGGATTTCCCGTAATTGCCGTAACACGACAAACCCCATGTCCCCCACACATAATTAATTCGCCAATTTCAAACATGCCTTCTCCTCCTGACACTGAAAACAAGTAAAACCCTTAATAAATCAACTGTATACTATAATTTTAGCATTAAATTTTTAAAAATGTAAGCGTTTTTTATTTCAGTTCATTTGCAGTCACATAAAAGCTGTAATATATTCCTTTCTGTTCGAGCAATTGCTCATGGTTTCCTTCCTCAACAATCCCGTCCTCTGTCAATACCAGAATCCTATCAGAATTGCGAATACTGGACAGTCTGTGCGCTATGGTAATCGTCGTTCTGCCCTCTGCCAATTCCCGCAGTGATTTGGCAACCTGAAACTCGCTTTCATTATCCAGTGCGGAAGTCGCTTCATCCAGAATCAGAATCGGAGGATTTTTCAAAAATACCCTGGCAATGCTGATTCGCTGTTTCTGTCCGCCGGAAAGCTTTACACCACGTTCTCCGACGTAAGTGTCATATCCATCCTTCAATGCTTCAATAAACTCGTGTGCGCCCGCTCTTTTTGCCGCCTCAATTACTTCTTCCCTTGTCGCATTGTCTCGGCCGTATGCGATATTCTCATAAACCGTTCCTGAAAAAAGATATACATCCTGCTGCACCATTCCGATATTCCGGCGCAGACTCTTTAGCGTATATTTTCTGATATTCTGACCATCCAGAATAATCTCGCCTTCGTCCAGGTTATAGAATCTCGGGATCAGATTGCAAAGAGTTGTCTTACCGCCTCCGGAGGGTCCGACAATGGCAATTTTTTCTCCTGCATGGATATCCAAATTTAAGCCGCGGAACACAATATTATGGTCATCAGGGTAAGCAAAGCTCACGTCCTTTAAGGAAATATCACCTTTCACATTAATGCATGGCTCTGCATCCGGTTCATCAAAAATCTCTATCTCGCTGTCCATGATTTCAACAAATCTTTCGATTCCTGTCATACCCCTCTGGAACTGCTCGGCAAATTCGATAATCCTTCTTATCGTCGCAATCAGCGTCGAGACATACATGACATACGCTACAAGGTCTCCCGGGGAAATCAATTCATATACCATGAAAATGCCACCTGCCGTTAATACCGTAAGGTACATCAACCCATCAAACGCCCTCGTTGTTGTCTGAAAGGCCGCCATGAACTTGTAGCCTCTCTTCTTAATTCTATAGAACTTCTGATTATCTTCTTCAAATTTTTCTTCTTCCTTTTCTTCGTTAGTAAATGTCTTAACAACCTTCTGCCCAAGCAGGCTGTCTTCTATTCTGGCATTCAGTTCGCCAATCTGGACTCTCTGCAGGCGGAACGCAGCTCGAAGCTGCAGATTAATAATCGTACAGGTAACTAACATGACAGGCACGATAGCAAAAATAATCAGAGTCAGCCATATATTGATGCCGGAAAGGATTATGAAGGAAATTATCGCTTTAATCGCTGCAATAAAAAATTCCTCCGGACAGTGATGTGAGAATTCAGTCACATCAAACAGGTCATTAGTAATCCGCCCCATTATCTGTCCAACCTTCGTATTATTATAGTATGTATCGGAAAGTCTCTGCAGATGAGCATACGCATCCCGCCGCATGTCTGTTTCAATCTTCGTACCCATGACATGCCCGGTATATGCCATATAGAAATTTGCAAGGGTATCTATTACCCTCAATACCAGATACAAAGCTCCCATGCGGAGTATAATATTCACACTGAGCAATGCCAAATCGTTCATGCCCGTATTTGTAATATATCTTATAATCATCGGCAGAACCATTTCGCATATCGTCGTCAGACCGGCGCAAAACAAATCAATTACTACAACGGTCCAGTATTTTTTATAATATGGGAGAAATCTTTTCAATAATTCTCCGGCTTTATATTTTGATGCAGTTTCATTTTGCAGCTTCATTGTTTATAACCCTACTCCTTCCTAATGGAGCGCACGAGCGCGGCATAAATCCTGTCCAGTCCAACCGCCAGCGCATAAATATACACCACACAACTTAAATATAAAAAGAAAGTGTTGGAAGCATCCATCGTGGCACCTGAAAAATTCGGAAGATATTTATACAAAAACACATGGTGTAATAAAAAATAAGCATATGAATGTTTTCCGATAAGACTTATCAGTCTTCTCACCTTCTCCGTTCTAATCCACTCCGCCACCTCCATCACGATCAGATAGAACGACACCGACAGCATAAAAATCGCATGATAGGGATTAAATAAGTATCCGGTCTTTTCCACCGAATACACCACAATAAAGAACACGACGCCGACCGCCGCCGCAATCTTCCTTCCAATCCTGACCGCGCGCTGCTTCGGACTCCTGCGCAGCATCTCGAGCAGCATACCTAATACGAAATACATGCTGCACATTATCAGAGTTTTTTCAATCATCATCGGAAACGGATTATGATAAAGCAGTACCACGCTCAGCGCAAAAAACACAACGGGCAGAATATATTTACACTTGCACATTACAAACCGATACAGTGGAAACAGAATATAGAGCATCACGATTGCACCCAGAAACCACTCTCCCAGCATATAAAATGTAGGAATCCATTCGCTAAAATACCCGTCCATCGCAATTATCGACAACAAAAAATTAATTTTGGGTCCTCCCGGAATGGATTTCATCCTATAAAAAAAGTCAAGGAACGCAAACAGATACGCAAGCCAAAACAGCGGATACAGTCCAAGAAATCGTTTTTTATAAAACTCTTTCAATGAAAACGTCTCCTCGTAGCGATAGATTAACGACGCACCGGATACCATTAAAAAACATGATACTGCAATCGGTCCCCACACTATATGTACAATCCCTTGATACAATCCCACGTTTGCATTAATGCCAAGCGTCCTTGCCGCAACCGAAAAATGATACGCTGTCACCATCAAAAAGCAGATGATGCGGATTAAATCAAGATATAAAACCCGTTCTTTTTTCATCTCCAAGCCTTTATCCCTTTCGTCGATTTCATGCCCATGTATTGCACAGAATCCCCCGTACCATAATATACGGGGGATTTTACAGGCATTTTTATCCTTTTATAAAGAATAGCTGTTCAGATATTTTTCCTGTTCCGGTGTCAGAACATCAATTTCTTTTCCAAGGAACGCAAGCTTACGTTTTGCTACATCCTTATCAACCTCTACAGGAACATCTATCAACTTTTCTTTTAATTCACTTCCGTGTTCTACCAAGTACTTTGCAGAAAGCGCCTGAATTGCAAAGCTCATATCCATGATTTCCGCCGGATGTCCGTCTCCTGCTGCCAGATTTACAAGACGACCTTCTGCCAGAACGAAAATCCACTGTCCGGTAGGAAGTTTGTAGCCCATAATATTTTTTCTCTGTTCTCTCGTTTCTACTGCATTTTTCTTAAGCCATGCCATGTCAATTTCACAGTCGAAGTGTCCTGCATTGCAAAGAATAGCGCCTTCTTTCATAACTGCAAAATCTTCTTTATCTATAACTCCGTCACAACCTGTTACGGTAACAAAGAAATCACCGACTTTAGCTGCTTCATTCATAGGCATTACGTCAAATCCATCCATAACAGCCTCGATTGCCTTAATAGGGTCAATTTCCGTAACAATGACTCTTGCGCCAAGGCCTTTAGCCCTCATCGCCGTTCCCTTACCGCACCAGCCATAGCCTGCCACTACGACAATCTTTCCAGCCACTATCAAATTGGTTGTCCTATTGATACCATCCCATACAGACTGTCCAGTACCGTATCTGTTATCAAACAGATGCTTGCAGTCCGCATTATTTACACGAACCATCGGGAATTTCAACTCTCCTGCCTTATTCATCGCTTCCAGACGAATGATTCCGGTTGTAGTTTCCTCGCAACCTCCTATGATGTTCGGAATAAGCTGTGGCATTTCCTTATGCACCATATTTACCAAATCGCCGCCATCATCAATGATGATATTCGGACCTACCTCCAGTACGCTGCGGATATGCCTTTCATACTCCTCGGGTGTTGCATTATACCATGCATGTACCTCCAGTCCAGCCTTAACCAAAGCTGCGGCAACATCATCCTGTGTAGACAACGGATTGGAACCTGTCACATACATTTCTGCACCACCGGCCTTAAGTACCAGACACAAATAAGCAGTTTTTGCCTCCAGATGTACAGACAGCGCCACTTTCTTTCCGGCAAACGGTTTTGATTCGGAAAATTCCTCCTCCAAGGTGCGGAGCAGGTCACAGTTCCTCTTCACCCACTCGATTTTTTGCTTGCCTGATTCGGCTAAGTTAATGTCTCTGATTTCACTACCCATGATAGTCTCCTCCTTATAAAATAGTCATTAAGCCAGCCGAATTTTTATTATAGTGATGGTCGTCTGTCCTATCATCACTTTTTGAAATGTTTCTTATATTGATATTGTATAAAAAAAATAGAATTTTTACCAGTGTTTTTTACTGAATTCTTTTATATCCGTTTAAAATATCATCTGCATCCATCACAATGACCGCAGTCGCCGCCACACGACTTACCGTTTTTCCTGTTACGTACTATACTCCTAATCGCCATCACGGTAGCTGCCGCTATTACCGCAAGTACTACTATTGTACTCATATGCTCCCCCATTATCATTTATCATTTTCCGTTTGGCTTTTCTTCAAGATTCCTTCCCCGATTCCTATGATCAAAAAGACAAACGGGGTGTTAAGCACCTGCTGAAAGCTCACAATATTATGTATCATATAAGCCAAAACGCTTGCCGCACACAAATATAGAAAAGTCTTTTCCGGAGCTTTCTTTAGGAACCGTATAAATGCGGAAACAAAAATTCCAACATAGCAGATAGCTCCCAAGGCTCCAAGATTTACCAGCATCGTAATCCATTCGTTATGCGCATTTGTCAGTCTGGAATCACCGAATGCCATATAGACACGTTCTGCAAGTTCCGGGATTCCGTATACATATTCCGCAAAACAATCAGGTCCCACACCCACAAGTTTCTGTATCGGAGTCATATCCATATATGCCAGCAAGCCGCATATCCATGTAATACCTCTGGAGTTGCCCCATTTATCATTAAATATAAAAGCCTGTTTGCCAGCAAGTCCTGTTAAGTTCCCCGGAATATATGTATTGACTATTGTCAGTAAAATATATACTAATAAAACCGTAGCAATCATGAACATGACGCACCGGCGCAGGATTTTGTATCTGTTTATTCTACATCCCTTATGCTCTGTCAGATAATGCAGCAGCAGGTATAGCGCAAGAATAACCGCTCCTATGTATAAGGTCAATCCCGTATCAGTAAATATACTTCCCAGTTCGTCTTCGTAATTCATAGTGAATCCCGGCAGATACCGTAACAGTCTGGCTATCTGACCGGATAGTGCAAATAAACCACATATCTCCAGAAAACGGTACATTTTCTGATTTTCCTGAAATGAGAGATAAAACAATAAAGCAAAAATACCTATCAGCGTAAGATATGCGCTCCTGCTTCCCTGCGTCATTCCTGTTATAAAGCATATCACTACATACGCACCTGCCGCGAATCTCTGCCAACCATCCCTGCTATTCCAGTAAAACATAATGCCAAGCGGAGCAAAAACTGACCAGTATCCGCAAAACCAGTTAATATTTCCAAGTGTAGAAATAAACTCCGGTGCCTTTACTTGAATAGGGATTGGATATATAGAATATCTGTTAAGAATACCAAGTAAAAACACCAGCCCGGAGCTGCCAAGCACCACATACAACATATCATTATCCCATCGGAAATACCTTGAAAACATAAAATATATGAGAACGAATAAAATCTGACTTACCATGCCCATATACCAGCCATCCGCTCCCCAAAAAGCTTCACCGCGAAAGTCCGTAAACAGATATGAAATAAGAACTATCAACAGATATCCATACGCAAACAGGTCTGTAACCGACGGTCTTCTGCAATTCTCCAAAATCAATTTCTTTTTATTCCCTTGTGCCTTTCTGCTGCACAAAAAAATAATTATTACGACAGGCGCCATAATCCCAATTACTAAAATACTTATTTTACGGAAAAAAAAGTATTTAACTGCTCCGATTTCCCTATAGCCATCTTGCATATAAAAGGGATATACTACTATAAGTATGAGAAAATATATTTTTAAAAAATAATTTCCTGTCTGACCGGCGAGCTTCAGCAAACGCTCTTTCCAATTACTTACACTATTTCTTTGTTCATTACCTTTTTTTACTTTTTCCATGAATAATCCTTCGCATACTGCATGCTTCCGATATCATACATCTTTTATTTCTGCAGTTATTATAAAATGTATGCACCATTTCGTCAAACCAATTAAATTCACGACTGTGTCCGACGGCAATAATCACTTTCCTTTAGCAGCTGATATATAACAATTAATGCCAGAGGGCCTTCGATAATTCCTGCAACTCCAAATAGCTTAATCCCTGCATAAAGCCCAAGCATCATCAGTACCGGCGCAATCCCAAGCCTTTCCCCTATTAACTTCGGCTCCAGGAATTCCCTAATGAAAATACACGCTATATAAAGTGCCAGACAAACTGCCGCCGCCACATAATAGCCATTTAACAGCTGCCATATGGCTATCGGTACTAAAACAATCCCCGTACCGATAAAAGGCAATACATCAAGACAACCCGCAAGAATTCCCCAAAATATGCTTCCGGAGATTCCCGCAGCCCATAAGACGGAGCTGCATGTCACTATTATAATAAGCATTATAATTCCCTGTGCTTTAATAAATGTAATAATATAGTCCAGAACACCCTCCACTGTTTTCCATATGAAAAATGTGTCTTCTGAGGTTTTAAGCCATTCAATAAAAGAATTATAGTCTTTTTCCATTAAAATCGCCGCAATCAATGTAATAAAAAGAAACGCCACGACGCTAAACAACCCCTTAAAGCATGTATAAGATGACGAAATCATCCTCGGAATCACCTGTACCTGAACGTTTTCCATTATTACAGTCATTTTTTCTACAAAAAAATTCTCTATTTCATATCCATTCCAGCCAAATTTACCATCCAGACTATAGCAGCACTGATGAAGAAAAATCTGTATTTTATCATATGCCTCCTCAACAAAATCCGTAAGTCCGTCCAGCTGTCCGCTGCTATTGTACCCAAGCACCCAGAAGACAACAGATATAAATGATAAAATAAGAAGCAGCACTCCAACTGCAAGAAACTTCTTCTTCATCGGAATTCTCTTCTGAATATGCTGCAGCATGGGGTAAAATAATGTAATCAATATGAATGCAAGAAAAAATGGCGCAATCAACGGAAAAATAAATCGAAAAAAAAGATAAACCAGTAAGGTTACCGTTCCGAACCTGACCAGTCTATTCTTTTCAAATATAACGGAATATATCTCATTGCTCCAGTCACTCATATTTTTTCTCCCATGTTCACCATATTTTTATTGTATTAGTATGAGAGATATATGAAAAATTTATAACGAAATCTTTTTAATATATTTTCAAATTTTAAACCGGTACCCTACGCCCCAGATAGTTTCAATATACTGCGGTTTAGTAGTGTCGAATTCTATTTTCTCCCGAATCTTCTTAATATGCACTGTCACGGTCGCGATATCCCCTATAGAATCCATATCCCATATTTCCCGGAATAGTTCTTCTTTCGTGTATACATGATTGGGATTCTCTGCCAAAAAGGTAAGAAGGTCAAATTCCTTCGTTGTAAAAATTTTTTCCTCACCATTCAGATATACTCTTCTTGCCGTTTTATCTATTTTCAAACCCCTGATTTCAACCATGTCATTAATCTTCTGAGTACTTCCTACCAGTCTGTCATACCGCGACATATGCGCCTTGACTCTCGCCACCAGTTCAGAGGGGCTGAAGGGCTTGGTCATATAGTCGTCCGCACCCAATCCCAAACCTCTGATTTTGTCAATATCATCTTTTTTAGCAGATACCATAATAATAGGTATGTTCTTCTCTTCCCTGATGTTCTTACATACCTCAAATCCATCCATCCCCGGCAGCATGAGATCCAGAATTATTAAGTCGAATTCTTCCGACAACGCTTTTGCAAGTCCGGCATCCCCTGTATTTTCAATTATTACTTCAAAATCGCTAAGTTCCAGATAGTCTTTCTCCAAATCCGCAATTGCTTCCTCATCTTCAATAATCAAAATTCTGCTCATATTATATAGTACTCCTTTCTTCTTATTGTTCCGGCGCCTTATATTTCCTGATTACAAAATGCAGGCATGTCCCTTCCATCTCTTTACTGGTAGCCCATATATAACCGCCATGATCTTCAATAATTTTTTTGACAATTGAAAGCCCTATACCGCTGCCTCCCTGTGATGAATTTCTGGACGCGTCCGTCCGATAGAAGCGCTCGAAAATATTTGGTAAATCCTTTGCTGAAATGCCTTTTCCATTATCTTCTATCTCAACACGTATAGAATCCACCTCATCCAGAATACGGATATCAATTACTCCCTTTTCCGTACCCAAATATTTTACGCTGTTACTGATAATATTATTGATGACCCGCTTCAGCTGCTCCGGATCGGCAATTATCTGCGTGTCGGGCGATACCAGATCTTCATAGTTCAGTTGAATATTCTTGGATTCCAAATCCAGTCCGACTTCTTCCACGCAGTCTCCAAAATATTCCGCTACGTTGATGCGGTGAAAATCATAAGGAATCCTGTTGTTGTCTATACCGGAATAAATAGTAAGCTCATTTATCAACCTATCCATGTCATTTGCCTTATTATATATAGTCTTTATATACTTATCCATTTTTTCAGGCGTATCGGCTACACCGTCCATGATGCCTTCCACATATCCTTTAACAGCGGTAATCGGGGTTTTAAGATCATGGGAAATATTGCTTATAAGTTCCCTGTTCTGCTTTTCCTGCTCGAATTTCTCATCCGTGGACTCTTTCAGCCGGAGTCTCATGTCTTCATAATTCCTGTACAGTTCTCCTATTTCACCTTTTCCGTTACTCTCAAGACGATATTCCAGATTTCCTTCAGCTATATTCTGCATTGCGGTATTTAACTGATTTACCGGTGTAAATACGCCCTTCTGCAGCCACTGTGTCAAAAACATACTGGTAAAAATCAAAATCAGGACAAATGCCAATATCATATCTACCAGCATTTTTTGAGAAATCATGGTGCTTACCCTTGTTATGATAAAAAAACTTCCCTCGTTTCCGTCAGAAAAGGTAAAATCAAGCTGTTTAACCAATTTACGCATATCGTGATAATAATAGCCTCTTGCCATATCCGGCATATCGCTTCCGTACTCCGGCAGTTTAGCGAAAATCTTCTCCGCCGCTTTATCATTTCCGGTATAATAAATATTCCCGTTTTTTCTGACTAAGATGTACGAAGGCAGGCTCGCCAGCCTCTTATTAATTTCACTAAGATATTCAGTATCCTCTATTCTGGAAGAATCCTCTTTAATCTGCTCTTTTACATCCAGAATGATTTCTTCCGTCATCTTATTATAATTTTCCAATGTATAAGCAAAAGAAGTATAATTCTGTCCGGAGCCCTCAAACTCCGAGCCTGAATTCGCCATATAAATGCCAATCCCCATAAAAGCGATTGCCGTCAGCAAAAGCGGTACTACAATAATTAAAATTGAAGTAATAAGCAATCGGGTTTTGAACTTCAAGCGAATTCCTCCTATCTTTTCTTTGCAGCTCATGCTGCTGAGCTTGCGTTTATTATATCACGTCTATCGTTCAATAAAAATAAACCAACTCATAAATCTTATTAAAAATTTGTAAAATTTATTTTTATTTACTTTTATGACTTCTATG
>JAIDPH010000281.1 GCA_029062885.1 Lachnospiraceae bacterium | reverse complement strand
CGCCCTAACGTTCATGACAAAAGATGGAACAACAGTGCTGAGTAAATAAACTACTCCAACATATGAAGAGGCCCTGAATTTTTATAATGCTTTAAGTGGAGACAATGTCGGCAACGGCTATTGGTATGGCTGGAAGCTTCCGGAAGAAACTTTTACCATCACGGCATCGGCAGGCACCGGAGGCAGCATCACCCCAAGCGGCGCAGTCAAAGTAAAATCCGGCGACAGCCAGCAATTTACCATTACGCCCGAAGACGGATATCGGATTTCTTCGATTTTAGCAGATGGGAATGAAGTATTAAACCTCGAACAAGCAATATATTATTCAGAAGCAGGAAATACAAAAGCAGGAAGCAACACAAAATACTATGTTTTCGGGAATGTGACTGACAACCACACACTGGCGGCATATTTTGAACCCACCAGTACTGGTGATAACAACAGCCCTGATAACACCGATGACAATGATACCGGCGATAACAACGTCCCTGATGGTTCCGGTGGCAATAATACCGATAACAACAACGGCTCTGATAATTCCAGCAGCAATAATACTAACAATGACATTGCTCCTGTTAATATTTCTGACACAAATGTCACCAGCAATACCGATACTATCAGCATCAGCACTACCTCCCCGGCTCCCAAAGACAGCGAGCCAAAGACAAGTGATACTTCCCACATAGAAACCTATGCAACCATCGCCATGATTGCGGGGCTCTCTTATCTGCTTCTCTATTTTGCAGACGGAAAGAACGGAATGACGGAGGAAGAAAAGAAAGAAATTGTGTCTGCATTGGTAAAATGGGCGAAAAAAGGAAAACGTCTGAGGAAGTATACGGCATTAGCAGTTATCTTTTTGGTTTTAGTTTATTACCACAGCATCGGTAAACGCACAGCAAAAGAATGGAAAGCGGTATATGAAAAATAAAAGAAGATTAATACTTTTGTTTATTAGAACTGCACTTCTTTTAATTGTGATAGTATGTCTGTTTAAAATGGGACAGACATACTATTTATCAGTAAAACATGAAAAAGAGCTGGCAAACTTAAGGAATATTCTCAGAACAGCAGAAAGTGCTGTAAAATGGGGAGAATTAAACGGACAGGAATACAAAGCCGAAACCATTTCAGATGCTTTATCATCTGAAATAACAACTGATATTTTAGAGCAGGAGCCGGAAATAATGGAGAAGTTTAAGAGCCTTTATGCCGAAAATAATGAATTGATTGGCTGGCTTTCCATTCCAGAAACCACAATTGATTATCCGGTTATGCAAAATGAGGATAATGAATATTATTTACATCATAATTTTTACGGTGAAGAAGATAAATACGGCTGTCTGTTCGTAAAAGGTTTCGTAGATGTAAATACCCCCGGTACAAACTTTATTATTTATGGTCATAATATGAAAGACGGTTCTATGTTTGGGGAATTGGATGAATATAAAGATGAATCATTTTGCCGTGAACATCCGCTTATTTATTTTGATACCCTTTATGAAGAACAGACTTATGAAGTTATTGCAGTGTTTTTGTCACGGGTTTATGAGAGTGATGATGATGTTTTTAAATATTATGAATTTTATCAGGCTGATACAGAGGATGAGTTTCTTTCTTTTTACAATGCCGTAAAAGACATGTCTCTTTACGAAACAGAAGTCACGGCAGAATTTGGAGATACTTTTCTCATGCTTTCAACCTGTGCCTACCATGTAGATGATGGCAGGCTTGTGGTCTTGGCGAAGAAAATTTCTTAAATCAATGTCATTTTTCATTCTCAATGATGGGCTTGTGACTCCCATACTTTCCTTATCCTACAACAACGGCGCCACAACTTTCATCAAATACCCCGTCAACTTCAATGACAGGCTTTCCTTTCGCAATGATTCTATTGAAACCTGCCTGCATTTTGCCAGCGTAGCCTGGAAATCAGTCTCCATCTCAGGAATACAATCCGTATTATACATATATGTAGCGCATTCAAAGTGGTGGTACAAACTGCGATAATCCATATTGATGGTTCCGACTACCGCTTCCCTCGTATCACTTATACATAATTTTGCATGGACAAAGCCCGGCGTATATTCATATATTTTGACACCTGACGCTAAAAGCGACGCATAATGTGTCTTCGCCAAAGCATAAGGTATCCTCTTGTCAGGAATCCCCGGCAGTATTAACGCTACTTCTACGCCTCTCTCCGCCGCAAATTTTAAAGCAGCTTCCAGTTCCCCGTCCAGAATCAGATAAGGCGTCATGACGTGCACATACTTAAGCGAACGGTTCAAAATATCCATATACACTCTTTCGCCCAGTTTATCATCATCTAACGGGCAGTCGCCGTAAGGAATGACATAACCGGTTGCTTTTTCAGACGGATAAGCCGGGTAAGAAAGAAAACGGTCATAGTCAGTCTCCTTTTCATTAATACCCCACATCTGTAAAAACATCAGCGTAAAGCTTCTTACAGCTTCGCCTTTTATCATAACGGCCGTATCTTTCCAATGCCCGAATTTGACTGTTTGATTAATATATTCGTCCGCAAGATTTACGCCTCCGTTAAAAGCCGTATGTCCGTCGATAACTAAAATTTTCCTATGGTCGCGGAAATTATAATGCGTGGAAACAAAGGGTGATACCGGGGAAAAAACTTTACATTGGATTCCCAGCTTTTTTAAACGTTTCGGGTAGTCATGCGGCAAAAGCGCAAACTCGCAAGTACCGTCATACATAACTCTCACGTCCACGCCCTCCGCTGCTTTTTTCGAAAGTATTTCCAGGATTTTGCCCCACATCAGACCTTCATCCACAATAAAATATTCCATGAAAATAAAATGCTTCGCCTGCTTAAGCTGATTTAACATTTCTTCAAATTTATTCTCTCCAAGCGGGAAAAAGGTCACTGCGTTCTTCTCATATACCGGATGACAGCCACTTCTATGAATATAGTGCGCCAATGTCGCCACTCCCGGATTTTCTTGTGTAAGCTTGTCCATAACCTCCGGCGACTGTGGAATTTTTTCTTTTGTATCGGTAATAATCTGATTCATGCGTTTTTTCAGCGCCCGATGTCCGATATCGCTTTGCGTATATAAGAATAAAAGCAGTCCGAACACCGGAAGCAGCATAATGACAATCAGCCATGTGATTTTTGCCGTTGAATTAATTTTGCTGTTTAAAAGATAGACGACCATAATAAGGGAAAACAAAGCTGTTCCGCCATAGATATGCGGCAGAAATTCCTTAAACCGCAGAAAAATACCAAAAAGAATAAGAAACTGCACTACCAATAAAAGCAGCAATAGTCCAAATCGACTGAAAACCGCGTGCAATATTCCTTTTTGCCCTTTTTTTAACAGATTTAGTCCCTTATTTTCTGTTTGCATATAGAATTTCTCCTTTTCACCATCTGTACAACAACATACAAAATAATCAAAACCCAAGCCGCAGCCAATCCGACTAACAGCGCTACCGCCGTCCCCGGCAGTTTTCCAAGGTCAGCTTCACCCTGACCTGTCATTCTGTTTTGCCCCTCTATATTATCTAGACGCTTTAATGACGTAATATTGTCATACAAATTATCCATGTATGCATCATCAACCGTCTGTCCTCTTCTGATTGATTTCACGGTTTCCTCAATAAGCTGCCCCGCAGCGTCACGAAGCGACGCTGAGCCGTTAAATACCGGCGTTACAAATGTATTATCGGTATTGTTTAGAAGAATCCCCGCAGCCTTAAGCTTGATATCATAATATTTGGAATTATCTTCACCGCATCTTGACAGATAATCCTGATATTCAGCCGACTCACGCGCTTTTGAAGTAACAGGCACATAACCTTCCGTTTCGGAATACGCTATCTGTACTTCATTGGTCAGCAGATATTGAGTAAAAAGCCATGAAGCCAGAACTTCCTGCGGATCGTCTTTATTAAAAACACAGACGGAAGGTCCCTGTGATATCATCTTCGGGTTGTCCGTATCAAACTGTGGTATCGTCATAACTTCTGTCTCAAATTCCACCAGCTGGTCTTCACTGATATCTAAAAGAGGCGCATTCATACCCATCCACGTAGCGCCTGCCGTAGAATCGACTGCAAATATACACTGCCCTGCATTCAGGAAGTTGGCTGGATAGCTGGAAATCTTAAACGTGGAGAACGCGCCGCTACCGGCATGCTCCGCTATCGTATACAAAAATTCCTTCGTAGTATCGTTAAAAAGCAGAATTTCTCCGTCAGATGTGGAGTATCCTGCATCTTTTTGCTTAAGCATCTGAATCATCATGTTATCTGTCGATTTATAGATAAAAGGAATCATGACCTTCTGTCCGTTTACCAGATAATTTCCTTCTGCATCCTTCGCCATAGCTGCCTCGGAAACCTCCCACACAAAATCCCATGTAAGCGCATCCGGCAGAGTATATCCCAGCTTCTCCACATAAGTTTTGTTCACATAGCAGCACTCTGTCGAGCGCATATAGGGAAGCGCATAGTAATGTCCCCCGAATGAGCATTCCTCAAGAAACTGTGGAATAATCTCGCTGTACGTAGGCGAATCAAATTTAACCTCACTCCCGCCAAGACCATACTTCGCATCGTCGAACAATTCCTCAAGCGGAACTACAAGGTTAATTCCCGTCAGATACGTAGCTATATGGTCGGGATAGGTTATGCAGACATTAGGAGTTGTATTAGTTGAAATATTCGTTATTACGTCATTATATATTCTGCCATAATCCGTGTACAGACGAAGAGTCACCTTAATATTGGGATACAATGATTCAAAATCTTCAATTGCTTTAGCGTATATGTCTGTCTGTGCCTTATTGGTATCATTCTTCGCCCAGAATGTAATCTCATACTCTCTTGAAGTGTCGAATTCTTCCGGAATTATAAATTCATCCATACCTTTTGAACCGTGGCATCCTGTAAGCATAAACGATATGCTTACGGTAATTATCGTAAGCACGAGGCGCGATATGATATTTTTTTGCATGATAACCTTACTCCTTTCTCAGCCTGCAAATTTGAGTGCCCAAGGCATCAGTGATGCCTGCACAAATATTGCGTAACACATGCAAAGCATAACACATACAAGTATGTGTGTGAAAAATATATTTTTCACACTATCATCCCTTGGTTCCCCCTCTTGATACTCCTTCCATGACTTTTCCCCTGAATATCAGAAAAAGAACGATAAGGGGAACAGAGATTACCACTACGGCCGCCATCATCGCAGGAATATTCTCGCGTCCGAATCCGTTCTCTCTTATCTCCTGAATTCCGTTTGAAACAAGATAATAGTTCTCGTCATCAGTAATAAGTCTGGGCCACACATATGAGTTCCAGCACTCGATTACCTTCAATATGGTTATGGTTATGAGCGTAGGTCGTGATATCGGTATCATTACCTTAAGAAGATATTTTAAATCCGACGTACCATCGACCTTCGCCGCATAATACAAAGTGTCAGGTATCTGCTCAAAATTCTCTTTTAACAAATAAATATAAAAGACAGACGTAACGGAGGGCAGAATAAGCCCAGGAAACGTATTGCGCAGATTTAAATCCGTAATAGTCACGAAGTTGGTAATAACAACTAATTCATTCGGTATCATCATAAGTGAAAGGAAAATAACAAATGCGACGTTTTTCCCCCTGAAATCCAACCTTGCAAAAGCAAATGCAGCAAGAGTTATCACTACTAACATTATAGCCGTTGTTATAATAGTGAAAATCGCTGTATTCGCAAAATATCTTCCAAGCGACACCGTAGTAAAGGCGTCAATGTAGTTCTGAAACGTCGGCGATGTAGTGAAAAACTTGGGAATATGCTCTGAATTATACTCGCCGTAGCCCTTCACTGATGTAAGAAGCATCCAGTAAAAGGGGAACAGGACTATTATAGCCCAGAGAACCAGAAGGGTGTAGGTGATTGTGTTCATTACTGTTTTACGCGTTCGAGCGGATTTTTCTATTTTACTGTAATCCATATTAATAACCTTGCTCCTTTCTAGTAATGCACGTTAATTAATTGTGAAACGGTGTTCTCAAGACGTCCGTTGTACAATATATACAAATCAACGCTGGCACGCTTGCGCTGCATTGCCGCTCGTAGCGGTACTAAGGCTGCAAAATACGCAGCCAAAGTACCGACGGCGGCAGAGCACCTGCTTATGTTTTGTATATATTGTACAACTACGTATTGGCAATAGGCAGTTTCGTAAATGTCTATCCGATAACTTACGTAGGATTCGGGTGTCAAAAGGTGATTATATAAAGTATTGCTGGCAGATTGCACAAAATGTTCGCGAAGTGCCTTACGCAGGAATATGTGATTTTCTTAATATTCCGTTCTATATCCAGCAATTTCGGGACATGGATGTCCCGAAAAGCCCGTAGTGAGCCCGGACGGCGAATGGCGGGCGGTTGCGTCCGTCTCCACTACGCCATCGGAATATTTAGAAAATCCATATTCAGAAGTCAGGCGCAAGGGAACATTTTGTGCAATCTGCCATCTCAGTTCGTAGAAGGCACCTTTTGACACCCGAATCCTAATAATGCACATTCTTCTTACTAACCAGTAAATTTATACATGTAATAGTCAGTACTATGGTAAACAGTATTATCGCCGCCGCCGAAGCATATGACGGATAGCCGCCGCTGTCGCCGTACAGCATATCATAAACGTATCCGACGATAGTATTCATTTCCGCTGCATTTAAGTTAGTGCCAAATAAGGCGACTGCATCACTGTATGCTTTGAATGCGCCGATAAATCCGGTGATGATCAGATAGAAAATCATCGGGGATATCATCGGAAGCGTAATTCTCACGAAAGTTCTAAACTTTGAAGTGCCGTCAACCTTTGCCGCCTTATAATACTCCTCATTCACGGACGAAAGCGCACTGGTCAGAATCAGAATCTTAAACGGCATAACTACCCAGATTGTATAGAAGCACAGTACGAACATTTTCGCCCAGTACGGTCCATCGATAAAATCTACGCTCTTTCCGCCGAACCATGTAATTAGAAGATTAATCAGACCGTCAGAGTATGCGGTCTTTTTGAACAGAATCATAAACACCAGCCCGACAGCCAGTGTATTGGTTACATATGGGAGAAAATACACTGTCTGGAACAAATTCCTGAGAGGTTTAATGGAACTGAGAGCCACTGAAATAAGCAGCGCAATTCCCGTAGACAGCGGTACGGTAATGACTACTAATATAAATGTGTTCTTTACAGCCTGCAAAAAGTAATGGTCATGCAAAACATATGAATAATTGTATAAACCGGTTCCGAAATATGTCTGAGACGCGGAATTATATCCCTCTTCAAATGAATAAACGAACACGTCAATCAACGGGTATACCATAAAGAACCCCAGAAAAAGAATCGCCGGTAAAAGATACAGCCAGCCTTTTATGCCGCCTAAACTAAATTTTTTCTGTTTCATAATTGATAGCTACGCCTTCCCTTACACTTAAATTTATACAGAAAGCTTTCTCTCTGCCTGAATGCCTTAGAAATATATTCTTTCTTCCGTTTCTTTGTCAAAAATAAATACTTTATATGGCTTTAAGTCAAATTTGACAACGTTTTTATCAGTATCCACTTTATTCTCAGTACCGATTATGGAGCGGACAGTCGGATTCAATGATGCCTCGTTAGCGGAAAGTACGCTGATATCACGCCCCATTACTTCCACGCCTCTTAAATCACAGGCAAACGCTCCGTCATCATTAAGGATAAAGCCCTCAGGTCTGATACCCACATATACTTCCTTATCGGAAACGCCATTTAAATCCAGCACAGCATCTTCGCCTATATATAATCTGTTATCTTTAATCTGTCCGTTAAATACATTTATCGGAGGAGTTCCAAGGAATCTGGCAACGAACAGATTCGCAGGATTGTCATAGACTTCCTGTGGTGCGCCGATTTGCTGTACTATGCCGTCCTTCATAACGACAATCATGTCAGAAATACTCATTGCCTCTTCCTGATCATGCGTTACGAATATGGTAGTGATCTTCGTCTCCCGTTGTATTCTCCTGATTTCCTCCCTCGTCTGTAACCTCAGACGTGCATCCAGATTGGAAAGCGGCTCATCCAGCAGAAGCACTCGCGGCATTTTCACCAGAGCACGGGCTATAGCCACACGCTGCTGCTGACCTCCGGAAAGCTCTCCGGGCTTACGCTCCATCAGTCCGTCAATCTGAACAAGCTTTGCCGCCTCATATGCCTTCTCAAGCATTTCCGCTTTGGAAAGCTTATCTTTTCCCTTAAGGTTCTGCAATGGGAACATAATATTCTGTTTAACGTTAAGATGCGGATAAAGCGCATAGTTTTGGAATACCAGACCGATTCCCCTGTTTTCCGGCGGTAAGTCGGTTACGTCATCATCTCCGAAAAAGATCCTGCCCTCAGTCGGCTTCGTAAGACCGCTTATCAGATTGAGCGTCGTACTCTTACCACAACCGGAGGGTCCGAGCAGACCGATCAGTTTACCATCAGGAATTTCAAACGTAAAATCATTTACAGCAATCACATCGTCATGATTCTTCCTGTCACGGTTCGGAAATTTTTTCGTCAGGTTCTGCAATACGACTTTCATACTAAACTATGCTCCTTTCGCAGCTACAATCTACCTTCTTATTTTTCTACAGATAATTTACGAAGTAAATTATCTGTTATTATACTGAAAAAAACAAATGTTGTCCAGATTCAATGTCTGTAAGTTGAGGATGCTTTGTTAAGCTAAAAATCCTTTTGTTTCTTCTTTAATATTGTAGGCTTGTCCGGATTAGGTTATAATTGTATCTACAAAATAGGAATTTGGTGGAGGAAACTAAAAAAGGAGGCGTTTATGAAAGAAATATCTCTATGTATTATGACCAGAGAGCTTTGTCATGAATTATATCAAGGCTGGGAAAATGACCCTGCCATATATATGGACATGGAGCTGTTTACCGTATACCAATATGACGAAAACTCAGTAGATAGATATTTTGAATCCAAGCAAAGTCCATCTCGTGTTATTTTTACTATTATGAAAGATAACAGACCTATAGGGGAACTTCAACTAAAGCAGATAGATTGGGAAAATAAAGAATGCACCTTAAGCATTCATATGCAAAACGACACTGTGAAAGGGCATGGATATGGAACTTGCGCTGAACGGTTAGCACTGCAGTATGCTTTTGATACTTTGGGAATGGTAGCAGTTAACGCAGACACAATTACAAAAAACACACGGAGTCAGCATGTGCTTGAAAAGGTTGGCTTTCACTATGTAAGAGAAGAAGACGGCTTTAGGTATTATCGTTATGTGCGGTAAAACTCTTAAATCAGTTCAGAATAAATTGCGCATAAACTGTATATTCGTCATAATCTCCACTCGCCCTAAAGTCATCAACGCTCTTTTTTATCCTGTACTCACCCGGTTCAAGTTCTCCATATATCCATTTCCATTCCATATCCATTTCTGTTCTGTCTCCATCAATCACATAGGCAACGTCATGAAACGCATAATTCCCTTCTATAGGAATCAGCGCTTCTTCCCATTTACCATTTTTATGCATCTCAATAGTGAAATCTTCCCCAAATTGAATGTAGCCTGTCGGAGCAGCTTCATCGTAACAGTTAAACACAAGGGTCGCACCTGTAGAAGATATATTTTTTAAAGCTAAAGACAGACCAATCTCTTCTATCTGTGATTCGGCACTGTAAACATATGCACCACCTTCTTTAATATTCTGGTCAAACGACAGCGTATCAAGAATATCCAAAGTCTGATTGCCGTACTCACTCCACCAATCATCCACGCAATATGTCAGTGCAACTATACCCTCATTTTCACCCTTAAATGAAATAAAATCCCAATATTCATGATTATCATAAGTTCCAATATTGGCAGGGCTTCCCGCAATGGTTGCGTTTTCCGTTTCAAGCCCTGTTCCGCATACGCCGAAAAACTCTACATAGGCAAGTTCAATATAACCGTCAGACTTATCCTCAGGATATAAATGGATTCCGTATATTCCATTAATCAAAGCTTCACTGTCAATCGGACACGCTTCATAGCTCCAATCGTCGGGTAACGATACGGAAATCCTTCCATATGGTCCTCCCTGTACTGCTTCTATGGTTGACGGGCTTACAGTATTTTCGTTTTGGAGTTCATTGCTGTCGGTTGGGGAAACGTTAGTGGGAGCATCTGTGTTTTCACTTATGACACCATTGGCGTTTTCATTTATATTCGTATTTTCATTTATATTCGTATCTTTACTCCCTAAACCTGTCTGACTTCCACAGCCATATAGGGTTAGTGTCAGAGTCAGGACTGTTGCCAGATTTAAAGTGAATTTTCTCATTTTCAATCTCCTTCTGAAACAGGGAATTGACCGCTACTCAATGAGCCAAGAATCATTAACCGTTACAGTCATTTGTATTTATGATTTATATACTAATTCTAAAAGAAACCGACTTCTATGTCAATGTAATTCAAATTTGCTCAGTTCTGAAAGTAATGTGATCCGCATATTTACAACGTAAAAATAATTTCCTATAATAAAATTGACCCCATAAAATTCGTTGCAATCAGCGAGGTACTTGATATGTTTACTCTTTCCTTTTCAGCTTGGACATGGAGCAGCATCATGATTCGAATGGCTGTATCCCTTGTGCTCGGTACGGTAATCGGCATCGACAGAGGTGCAAAGCGCCGCGGTGGCGGTGTGCGGACCATAATTACCGTATGCCTTGGGGCTACAATGATAATGCTTTTAGAACAGTACCTTGAGGCGCTTTATCCGGGGCGGCTTGATATCTCCAGAATTGCCGCTCAGGCCATCAGTGGCGTGGGGTTTTTGGGCGCCGGCTCTATCCTTGTGTCCGGTCACCGGATCAAGGGACTTACTTTTGCCGCGAGCATCTGGACCTGTGCCTGTGTCGGTCTGGCGGTAGGAATCGGCTTTATCGACGGGGCGCTCATATTGACCGTACTCTGGCTTGCAGGAGTACATTTTGTTCCGTATATCGAAAGCAAGGTATATAAACATTCAAGATACATGACACTCTATATTGAAGCAACCAGCGGCAAAGAGATTACGCATATCACCCAAAAGCTGAATGAAGATCAGTGCTTTATCGATACTTTTGTGGTGGACAAGCCAAAGGCAAAAGGACAATATTTTCAGATTATGACTACCTTCAGAATACCGAAAGGTGTCAACAAAAATGCATATTTGCAAACCTTACGGGAAATGGAAGGTGTCGGAATAATAAACGAATTATAATTTCCCAAACTGCTCCCGCAAAATTCCCGTTGCCCATATATATGTATCCATCGTTTCATATTTTCGGTATTCGCATTCCGAAGACATTAAAATCATCAGATAAATATCATACCACAAAGCTCTGCGGTATTCGCTGTCTGATAATTGTTCCAGTCCATATCCTTTTCGAAACCACATATTATCATCATAAGTACGGAAGTTCACTTCCATCAGCGGGTCAGCCCAAAGGCAGCGCTCCCAGTCTATAATACCTGTGACTTTTCCGTCTTTCACAAAAATATTTCCATCCCAGCAATCCCAATGAACAAGCTGCGGTCTCGTCACTTCTTCAAATATAGCTTTGTCCTTTTCCAAAAGCGGCCACAGCTTTTCTGTTTGTATCTTTAAATCCACATGTCCTGAAACAGCATCACTGACTCCGGTTTCTAACATTCTTTTAAATACCGGAAACCACTCTTTTCCCTGAAATTCCAGCTGCCCAGGATAGCCAAAACAAGGACAGTTTATCTCATTGACCTGCCTTATGATTCTCCCTGTCTCCATATAAATATCCTGAATCTGCTCCTGCGACAGGTTTTTCTTCACTTCGTATAAGCTTTCTCCAGACAACATCTCCATAAAAAAATATGGCGACTCGCAGACTTGGCAGCTTTCGTCAAAACCAAGTATTTTAGGTGCCGGAATCTTAGGTATATCCTCCACCATTTTCATGGCTTCCACTTCGCTTTTCATGATATTTTTTTCATAAGTCATAATCCGCACTTCTTTTTGGGGAGCTACTTTTAAAATCACTTCCCGTCCATCATTCAAACTGATTTTGTACGCCACATTAAAAAAACCTTCTGTCAGCTCCTTAACATCCGATATGACATAAGGTGCAAAAAACTTCGCCGTCATTTGCTCCAATGTATGCTTATCCTGCCTGTTTTTGGTTAAGCTTTCCATAATATCTCTCTTTTTTCCTCCATTTACAGACCGATTTTAGGTAAACCTGTGATAAAAGAAATAATCCTTTCTGCCGTTTCCTCAACAGACATATCACTGTTATCAATGAACAGCGGTACTTTTCCCTTATTTTTCCGAAACCATTGATTATATTCAATCTGTGGCCTTATAGCCTCATCAGAATCAAATCCACGTTCTTTAGGTCTGGCACGAAGACGTTGTTCAATCTTCTCGTCAGTCGGACACAGTACAATAAAGTATGTCGATTCAATATCTTCGGGAATCGTATGTTTTCCAATATAATCCTGAGGATTCAGACAGCCGACAAACACAAGATCCCTTCCGCCAGCCCGGCGTACAGCTTCTTTTATACAGTCATCGCTATACCTATATTCATAATCCGTTCCCGCATAATCCCACCAGTTAATTCCCACTTCATCTGTATCTATACAAACATATTGACATGAGTCGAGATGTTTTTCTAATTCGTCCTTTATCGTTGATTTACCGGCTCCGCATGTACCGGTAATTACCACAAGTTTCATGTCTTGCTTCCTCCATAAATTCTAATTTGTACCTCTAACAGAATACCACAATCATACTCATGTAAGCAACAAGGGAAGCGGATAGGCATGGTTCTTATCCTATCCGCTTCCCTTTTATCTTTTATGAAATATTATTTGCATAGAATAAAAATTTCAAAAAATGAATCTGCCATGCTACCGCTGCGCCTTAGAATTTATCCGCCAATGCTGCAGCCTGCTTACATCCGTCAGTCTTTTCAATATCCCCAACATTCAGTACACCGGGAATCAAAACCTCGCCCACCATCTTCCATTTGTTTAAAGCACACATACGCTCGATAGGAATACGTACTCCATCCATAACGGACATATCCTCTTCCTCACAGCAGGTTATCAGCGCACATTCCTTACCGGCGATGTCTTTCCCACCAACAACCAAAGAAAAAATGCGGTCAATGACACCCTTAATCTGTGCCGGTATAGAATACCAGTAAACCGGCATGGTAAACACAATCACATCCGCTTCCAGGATTGCCGGCGCTATCACATTGAAGTCATCATCAAAGGTACATGCCTTTCCTGTGGAATAACAGGTCTCACATGCATGACAGCCGCCTATCTTTTTCATAGCAGCATCAAAGCGGGTAATAATATGCCCCTTCTCCTGAGCTGCTTTGATAAACGCATCCGTCATAGCAAAGCTGTTTCCGTTTTTGCGCGGACTTCCTGTAATAACAACAATTTTTTTACTCATAATATGTTCTCCCCTTCATTCTTTTATTGTTTATCTTTTACTGCCTTGACTTGTTTTGCAGTTAATACTATGATATTAGCATAAACTAAACATATTACAAGTACGCACATTCAGGTGTGATACTTACCGCAACGTTATATACTTACCTAAAGGAAAGTATGCCAAGAAAGGGGCATTGGGATTAAAATGGAAAAGCGATGTATTTCACAGGAATGTTTGAATGACACTGGTTTCAGCTATACCTTGTCTTTAATCAACGGAAAATATAAAATGACGATTCTTTATACTTTAATGGAGTTTGGGATTGTCCGCTTTAATGAAATGAAAAAATATATCGGCGATATCTCCTACAAAACTTTAAGTTCTACACTGAAAGAACTGGAATCCGACAAGCTTGTCCATCGGGAAGAGTATCCGCAGATACCGCCCAAAGTAGAGTACAGCCTGACAGAACGCGGAAAATCTCTGATGCCTATTTTAGACGGAATGTGCGAATGGGGTGACCGGAATAGAATCTAAATTCCGAAATAATCCAGATACGCCTTATACTTATCCTGTGCTGACAAGCAGGTGTCTTTTAAGTATCCTCTTTCCCGCTTCCATTCTTTTAAACCACGATAATAATACATTTTTATATTGTCTTCTATAATAAACGGAACAATATTGTATTTTAAGCATTCCTTAAACATAATCAATCTGCCGACGCGGCCATTTCCATCCTGAAAAGGATGCACCTTCTCAAATTGCACATGAAATTCCAGAATATTTTCCAATGATTTATCATTTTTTCTATTATATTCAGAAAGTAATCTCTTCATCTCACCAGCCACTTGTTCCGGCAATGCAGTAGGTAATCCGCCTGCTTCATTTGCCCGTTTCTTATAATCGCCTACGGCAAGCCAGCCAAGCCTTGAATCACTCGTTCCGGTTTTTAATATGAAATGCAGCTCCTTGATAAATTTTTCCGATAATGTAACTTTGGCGTCGTCGATAATCCTATCTATGCATCTAAAGTGATTGACAGTTTCAATCACATCATCTACACTTAACACGCCAGCTTCCACACCAATTGTATTTGTTTCAAAAATATAACGGGTCTGATCATGTGTCAGACGACTGCCCTCAATATGGTTAGAGTTATAAGTCAATTCAATCTGAGTTTTATGATAAATCCCACCGGAATATTTTCGTCTTTTCTCATCCTGCAAAACTTCTAATAATGTAATCGGTTCTTTTTCCTTTTTATTCAGGCGCTCAGGTTTACAAACTTCTTCCGGTATATTCCATGTCTTTCCGGTAAGAAACGCACCCTCCACCCGGCCATTAGCACAATAATTTCTCACACTGCGTTCAGAAACATTCCACTTTTTAGCTATTTCTGCAACAGAAAGATATCCCATATCTTTTCCTCCGTAATATACCAAATCGTTCTCTACAATCTGATAAATAGTATATCAAACTATCGGCAAAATATCCATATCTTTCTTGTAATTTACTTTATTTTTTGCCGATAGCGGCAATAAAAAAGGATTGAAATCAATGTCGTTTCGTAAAACGTTGTTGACCAATCCAGTTAATATCATTTCAAATCTATCGTATAACACTTATCCTGTGTATCAACAACATACAGAACATCCTCTTTGAGAAAATACCTACTCAAATACACCGGCAGCGAAAATTCACCTATAATATCCCACTCTTTTCCCCCATTTGCGGACTGATATAACCGGAATCTATACTCACTGCTATTCATTTTCATGTCTAAAATCAAATATGCACCTTTCCCTTCCTTATCAAACACCGGTGCAAAACCATTACAATTGTCCACGGACTCATCAACCACATAAGGCTCCCATGTCTTCCCGCCATCCTCCGTATGGTAAAGATAGCTGCTGTTCCGAAGCGCAACTCCAATATATCCTGTCTCCTGCGAACTCATTGTAAGACTGTTTGGATAGCTATCCAGTTGACTGCTTATGTCAATTTCCTCATAAGAATCCCATCCATCGTCAGTTCGGTACAGTATCTTATACATTTGTCCCATCGCAGGAGAACTGCAATATAGGATACTTCCATGAGTTTCATCAACCATACTTATGTAAACTTGGTTAGTAGTGTCATATTCTACAGGAATCTCCAGTTTGATATTCCCTTCTTCTTCCGATGACCTTACCTCTATCACTGCCTCGCCGAAGCCGGCAGTATAGAACCCGTCGCTCTCTACATTGTTGTCCAACTTGGTCAGTTCCAATATTCGCATATCACTATATTTCTGTACTTCTTCTGTGCTACCGCAGCCATACAATGACAATGTCAATGCCAGTGATAATATTAGAATTATAGTGGATTTTCTCATTTTCTGTCTCCCCTGAAACGTTCGGGTAACGTTATACCATTCAATACCGATGAACGACACGCCGTCATACTCTATACAAATTGACTGATTCTTGCATAACAGTATATCTTGCGCATAAAAGTTTGTCAATTGACTTCATCAGTCTTAGTATCATCGGTCTTTATTTCACTGTTCTTTATTTCACCAGCCTTTATTTCGCTAGTCTTTGCTTTATTATTCTCGGCCCCATTCAAATTTATGTTAGCCTTCAATAATTCTTTTCCTTCCTCGCTGATTTCTACGGTGTCTGCATTTGTACCCCAATTTTTATCTGCATTTCTATACTCATTATTATCCACATTTTTATCTTCATTTCTTTTTTCCTCAATCTTCTCTTCAAACTTCTCGCGCTCTTCCCTACGCTTTTTAACAGCCTCTTCACGTTCTGCTTCCGCTTTTTCCCTCGCTTCCTTTATATCCTCTTTCATTCCTTTGTCAGCTTCCGTCTTATATTCTCCAGCCTTGTCTGAAAACTCGCCCACATACCCCATTGACCTCTCCATTGTTGCCGTATCGCCTTTGAGTCTCGCCTCCTTATAAACACGCATAGGCGTATTCAGCAGCTCCATATTTACCCTTGCCCCTATAAGACCTTCCATTGTTTTTGTATTCATGCTGCAGCCTCCTTTATAATTGCCTTTCAGTAGATTTTTAACTCTCATCTGTTGTTTCGGCAGCATAAATGCGCAGTTTTAACTTAATGTTTCAAACAGCTTCTTTTATGTCATGTGCGGCGTCAGTAAGCGGTATTAAAATCGAAATCACAAAGATACCGTTTTCTGCCTCCGTATTTACTACCCCATTATACCTCTGTACCACATCACTGATATTTAAAAGACCGATTCCATGCTCCTGCGCTCTCTCTTTATTAGAAGTGCCGACTGCATACTTTTCCGTTATATCCATACTGTTTTTTACTTCAATAAGAAAGCAGCTTTTTACTGCTTTTGCCTGAATATTGACAAAGCCACTCTCTTCACAATTCTCTTCGCAAGGTATTTTACTGCTTATAAGTCTTTCACATGCTTCAAGCGCATTATCCAATATGTTCCCAAACAATACGCATAAATCAAACTCATTGATACAACATGCTTTCGGAATATGTACATCACATTCCCATCTGATGCTTTCCCTTTCTGCCTGCTCACGTTTACGATACAGGAGCGCATCCACAGCCTTATTCCCTGTCATATCTTCGCCGGCCCTCAAACAGCCGCTCTCCATATTTTTCAGATAATCCCCCATCTTCTCCCATTCTTTATTCTGAAACAGCCCCGATAGGGCGATGATATGATTTTTCATATCGTGTCTTAACCGCTCCGACTGCCTGTACTGCTCTGTCAACATTTTGTATACCGCAATCTGCGAATTATACCGGCTGTTTTTTTCCTGTTCTAAGTAAATTCTGTTCATTCCAAATACATAAAATCCTGCTGCCAGCATAGATAAAATTGCCAGAACACAAAATTCAGTATGGCTGAAAATCTGGTCATAATACAATCCCATATTTCCACCGCTCCTGACCATAATTCCATGGCACGCGCCCCAATCCGCCACATCGAACACTGCAATAATCACAAGCAATGGAATTGCCAGCATAACGTACCATTTCCTCGGTTTCCCGCGAAAGACAGAATTAAGATGCTTTGACATCAGGTATACGGCCAGTGCCGCCAAACAAATACTGACAACACCGATTACGCCAAATCTCCAATCGCTTAATACCGGATTCGGAATCTTTTTTACTGTATGTAGGAAAAACAATGCAAGGCAGCATAAAAAAGAGTCACAGATGTTTGATACCAGTCTAAAAGCTACCATCAACATGGATACAGCCAGTATTTTTTTCTCCCATTCTGCCGGAAACAGTAATAACACCAACCCAATAAACAGTATATGTGACAATATCTCATAGAGAATATGCGGAACGAAATACCACATGTTCACAATGTTCACAAGAAGCCAGCTGCAAAAAGCACAAATTACAAACAACAGCTCATTTTTCTTTGAAGCTCCTAAATATTTCTTACAAAATTTCCCTGCCATCCATAAGTATAATAAATAGCAAGGCGCCTCCAGTAAAATATCTATATAATCTAAGAGCATTTTTACACTATTCCTCCATTTTCGCGCATGAACTTGAGTATTTCCCGGCAGAACTCCTCATACCTTCTTTTTGCAATCATAATTTTTTCCCCATTATCCAAAATGACATCCTGCCTGTTATATCCATCAACGTATCTCAGATTTATGAGATAGCTTTTATGACACCTGAAAAAGCCTTTATCCCGTAGCTTATTCTCCAATACTCCAATCTGCTCATAATAGGTAAAAATCCCTTCTGCCCCATGAACATCCACCATTCTCCCTCTAATCTCAAAATAATAGATATCATCCAGAAACAATTTCTTTTTCTGCCTTTCCCGGCTTAAAATGATAAATTCCTGTGAACGGCTTTCTGTTTTCAGGACGACTTTTTGCAGCACATTTTTAAGCTTTTTGTCATCAACAGGCTTCAGCAGATATTGAAAAGCCTCCACATCATAGGCATCAAAAACAAATTCCCTGCTCGAAGACATAAATATAAGGATCTTATTAAATGCCCTCCCCCGGAAAAGCTGCGCTGTCTTCATTCCATCCAAATCGCTCATAATAATATCAAGGAAAACAATGTCAAAGCTTTCAGACGCCTGCAGCAGTTCCCTGCCGCTTCGGAACTGACGGATGATGCACGGTATTTTCATTTCTTCCATGATTTCTTTGATTTTCCCTGCCATACTGCAGCATTCTATGACTTCATCATCACATACTGCTATTGAAAGCATTTTAGTCACCTGCCTTTAACGGGTATATCCGGTATATTGGGTATATCGTATATATCGGCGTAAACATGAACTTAGATTTGTTGATGCAATAAACGGTCACTTAGATGTAGTGACCGTTCATGTCGTACTGTTTCTTCTATATTCTTAGTTATATATACTTATGGAAACGCTGATTAAATCAGCGTTTCCATAATCTTCCTTTTTTGAAATTCTTTCATACCCTGCCCCCCTGTCAAATAATTATTCACTTAATAATTTTACCGCCCATTCCTCTGCCTCTTTATCCGGTTTTAGAATCAGTTCCTGCCACTGCCCCTGATAATACAGCCCGCCGCATCTGGCGCTGTTTTTTCTGTTTCCAATAATATGATCCGGCATCAAAAATTCATATTCCCGCCAGGTTGCAGGAGTTTTTCCTTCCATAGTTAAAACCCGGTCCTCTCTGTAAGAAAGAACGCCGCACCCCGGAAGGGATGGACATAAACTTAATTTTTCACTTGCAAGATACAGGGCATTGCGATCTGATCGATATCTTTCAAAATCAGCATGGGGATGCCAACTGCATTTCTTAATTTTTTCAGGCGTATCCAAAATTTCCCCTATTTGCAGATAACTATGAATCATATGAACCGCGCCTTTTTCATATGCGAACCTTAAAACTCCATCTTTATCATATTCTGTCTGCCGAAAGATTCCGAAAAACAGGAACAAATCCCCGACTGTTACTTCCGCATTACGCAGTATCCCCAACGCGCTTCCCGTCTGACCGAAAGCAGGCCGCCAGTTATCTGCCGGCACGATTCGAACGCCTTCCCGAATATCCGGATCAAGATGGCAGCCGCTGTAAACCGCTCTCGGGTTTAAACCGGTCAAAATTCTGTCATAGCTAAAACCATTATATTGCAGATCACTATACTTAAGATCTTCCTCATCAGGTATGGGCAAAGATAATAATGTTCCATCCGGCAGAATCGGACTGGGACAGCCGCCGCTTGTGGTATCAAATCCCTTTCTGGATAATATAATCTTCATTACCACTCCTTAAATAATCAGTCATAAAGAGAATCATGCGGCGCACCGATTACTCCCTGAAAAGAACCGATTAACCCCATCGCATAGCTGTGAATAATCTCGTGCTCCGAACAAGAATCCGCATATCTTTTAACCTCCCTGTTTTTAGGAAGCATGCGCAGAATTTCAGTGTCAATAGCAGGAGCATTTTTCCCAAAGTATGTAAATTGCCGGGAAACTAATACATAATGGCCATTCCTGTCCTGTTCGTTCTGGCCAGATCCTTTGGGGTGTATATGCGGTAATAAGTCATTCCGCTTTAATATACCGGCTTCTGCATCATATATTTGATCTGTTCTGTCTCCATATACGCTTTTACCCCGCGTTGAGAAATATTCATTCATCGTGATAACATCTGTTATCCTTGCATAATAGAGCATACCATTTTTATAAATACCGAAAAGGTATATTTCATCAACAGGATTCCTGTAATAATGTTGTCCAACATGATACCTAAGACCGGTAATTATATTCTTACCATTCCGAATCTGCCCTCCTTTACAGCAGGCCAGAGTAAAAATATTGTTATCTATACATGGTGCAAAACCCATATCATAAGCAATCCTATAGGAAAAGATAATCCTGCCCATTGCATCACCCTTATACCCTTTTAGCTATTTCTTCCATTATGCATTATATTCTTTGCGAACGCAAGAGCATGACAATTTATGTAGCTTTTTTGACAGAATTGGTGTTTTCTGTCGTATCATTTTTTCTTAATCACAAAATCCCCCAGTCAGCCTCATCATCACTCAGTTTATTAGACATAACCAGTACCTTCTCAGATTTTATTTCCTACAATAAATCTCTATCGCCCGAGACACAAATTCCGCCGTGCCTTCACCGCCTGCTCTGTCGATATTCGTTGTGAAATCTCCGCCGCCGGCATACATATTCCCAAACGAATGTAAGATGTCATCAGAGCAGGTATAAAAATTCTCAGTAATAAAATCCTGCAATTTTTTCACCTGTGCCTGAACTTTTTCGGAATCTGGCTGAAAATCAAGCATTGTCCCAAACTCAGTGAAAATCTGCATCATATTCTTACCGATGTTCTGTTCTTCCTGCTTTGTGCGCCCCTTTGCCTTTTCCTCGTATTCATGGTACTCAGGCGTATTTCCCCATGATGCCTTCGCCTGTGCTGCGTATTCATCCATCTTACTTGTATCAAATGCTGAAAAATCCATCTTTTTCACTCCATTCATTTTTATTCCACGAGCAAGACATATCAGGTTTTCTAAATGTTCCTTTTTCAACGTCAATAATGTTATCTGCTGTTCCAATGCCTTACTTCTGTCAAAATCAGGACTATCCATAATTACCTTGATATCCTTTAACGGAAATTCCAACTCACGAAACAATAAAATATGCTGCAGCTTCTCCAGCGCTGTATCGTCATACAGTCTGTAGCCTGACTCACTATATTTTGCAGGATGCAAAAGACCGATTTTGTCATAATATTGCAGGGTGCGTATACTCACGCCTGTCAATTTGCTTACTTCATTTACTGTCATCATATTTTCCGCCTCCTCGTGTTAAACATATTTTAAACTATTACGTTACGTAATGGTCAATAGGCAGATACAGAAAATAATAAAATATTTTTTTACTTTCATACGAATGTCTTTTCAGTTATAATAATAACGCAACATTAAGAAGAACGAGGAATATAAAATATGGCAGAAAATAAGAACGACTTTACGCAGGGAAGCATTGTCTCCAAACTACTGAAATTTATGATTCCGATTTTAGGGGCATTAATCCTACAGGCTATGTATGGTGCGGTAGATATTCTTGTGGTAGGACGTTTCGGAACGACTGCCGGAATTTCAGGCGTATCTACGGGAAGCGGCATCGTGAACCTGATTACCTTTACGATTACCGGTCTTACCATGGGTGTTACGGTTGTCATGGGGCAGTATATAGGTGAAAAGAAACCCGAGAAAGTGGGACAGGTCGTAGGCGGTGCAATCTGCCTGTTTCTGGCAATGTCATTTATCATCGCGATAGCCATGCTGATATTTGCAAGACCTCTTGCGCTCCTGATGCAGGCGCCGGAGGAGGCATTAGACCTGACCGTATTATATGTCCGCATTTGCGGCGGGGGGATTTTCTTTATAATTGCATATAATGTAATCAGCAGTATCTTCCGTGGAATCGGGGATTCTAATATGCCGCTGGTCTTCGTGGGGATTGCATGTGTTGTAAATATTGTTGGAGATTTACTTTTCATTGCGGTATTTAAATGGAACGTAGCGGGCGCTGCCCTTGCAACTGTGATGGCGCAGGCAGTCAGCGTTATATTATCCATTATCATAATCAGAAAACGAGAACTTCCGTTTGAGATGAAAAAAGAATATATTCGGTTCAATCCGGAAATCAGGAGATTTGTACGGGTCGGAATCCCGATTGCGTTTCAGGAGGTTATGACACAGTTATCCTTTTTAGCATTATGTGCGTTTATCAACAGACTTGGGCTGGATGCTTCTTCGGGCTACGGAATAGCGAATAAAATCGTCAATTTCATTATGCTGGTGCCGGGTGCGCTCATGCAGTCCATGGCTTCCTTTGTTGCCCAGAATGTAGGCGCAGGGCAAGAAGTACGCGCGAGAAAATCAATGGTCACAGGTATGTTTATCGGCGGCAGTATCGGTATTTTTATTGCAATTTTATCATTTCTGCGTGGAGACCTGCTTGCCACAATTTTCTCAAATGATGAGGCCGTTATCGCCTGCGCGGCGGATTACCTGAAAGGCTTCGCGCCTGAGGCAGTTGTAACGGCAATCCTGTTCAGCTTTATAGGTTACTACAACGGACATTCAAAGACATTATTTGTAATGCTGCAGGGAATTGCCCAGACCTTTATCGTGCGTCTGCCTATGTCCTATTTCATGAGCATACAGCTGGATGCAAGTCTTACGATGATTGGTCTGGCAGCTCCCTGCGCGACAATATTCAGGATTGTAATCAATCTTATATATTTTATTGTGGTAAGCCGGGAAAATAAATATCGTTCTACTTCCTACAAATAAACATTCCCGTGGACTTGTGTATGAACATAGCCCCTTCGCGGCTTAACTTATCCTGTATCATTTTAAACAGTTCCTGCCCCCTCTGTTCCAGAATCAGGGAAGCATTACCGGGGAAAGAGTAAATATAATCATAGATAGCCTGGGCGTCATCCACGATAAGGTCGTTATCCTGATCCCGCCTCTCAACATGGGCAAAGTGTCTCGTCAGCTGTGGCGTGGCATTTTCCAGATGAAAGTCACCTGTCAGGTTCCTGAAAGGCATATCAATCCGGGGATCGAAAGCAATGACCAATTGGTGAAGTTCCTGCATGTGGGTATCCCCCACAGTGGAACAGTAGAAAGTACCTTTCGGCTTTAACGCCCTTGTTATGGCGGCCAGACAGGTGTCCCGACGCTCTACATGATACAGCATGTGATTGGCAATGATACGGTCATAAGAAGCTACGGGCAATTCCAAAGTATTCGCATCCATTATCTGATATTCAATTTGAATTTGACGGGCCTTCAGTTCTTCCTCATAAGGCATCAGATTTTGGCGGGTCTGCTCCAGCATCTCTTCCGAGCGGTCGGTGAGGATCAACCGCAGTCCATCCGGCAACAGATGGGTGCGCTCCATCCAAAGCAGTCCCGTACCGCATCCCAGCTCTAACACAGTCTCTCCGGGCTGTAAGTTCAGGCGTTCATAGACCCATTCCATCCACCCCTGAGGACTGGTAGAATAATTGTGTATATTTATCCGGCGGTTTAAGTTTTCGGGGTTCCGGTACTGTTCCAGAACTTTTTCTTCACTGGTCAGCAGATTCAGGCAGCGCACCAGCACCTGCCATTTATCTTCCTCGGTGCTTTGTTGTGCCAATTCAATAGTGGAAATCAGTAGTTCTAACTGCTCCTTGCGTTCCAGAAGCAGACTCTTCTGCTGGGACAAAATAGCCTCTTGGTTCAAGGCGTCTGCATTCTGAGCGGTAATCAACTGCTGAATCTGTTCCAGAGAAAAGCCCAGATACTTCAGCATCAGTATTCTCTGAAGAAGAATGATTGAACTCTTATCGTAGCAGCGGTAGCCGCTCTCCGAGTGTGATACCGGGGGAAGCAGCCCCTTTGTATCGTAATAACGTATGGTGCGCAGGGAGACTCCGGCGATGCGGGCAATATCTCCTGCGGTGTATAATTCTTTTTTCATTGATTGTCCTTTCCGTACCGGCACAATATCATATTGCATTTTTCAGATATCTGTATATCTATAATACAGGGTGACGTAAGGTAATGGTCAAGTAAAAAATTCAAGAAAAATAATTTTAATAAACGAATAAACACAGTCGGAAAAGTCATAGCAATTATGTGTGGTTTATGATACACTAATATTAACAGGGAGGATGCGTAATGAAACTATTAATAAAGCAAAGAGTGTTTTCTTGGACTGATTCATATGACGTTTACGATGAAAGCGGAAATGTCAGATATTTCGTTAAAGCAGAGCTTATAGCATTAGGGCATCAACTCCACGTATATGACCATAATAAAAATGAAATAGGCATAATACATCAGCGAATACTAACCTTTCTTCCTGCTTTTGAAATCGAAATCGGAGGAAGAAAAAAGGGATTGATCCAAAAGCAATTTTCATTGATTAATCCAAAATATGAAATCAACTATAACGGCTGGCGAGTGGAGGGAAATTTTCTTGGCTGGGACTATGACGTTTATAGCGGGGGCAGCAGAATTATTCATATATCCAAAGAGCTGCTTCACTGGGGAGACACTTACGTAATCGACTATGCGAACCCGGCAGATGAACTTGACGGGCTGTTCTTAGTCATTGCCATTGATGCGGCTAATTGTAATAATGATTAACGCTTATACACAGAATTGCTTCCCTGGACATCCCTAATTCCTGATATAAATAAATCAGTATACTGACATATATGGATGTTTTCTTCTTTTTCATCATAATTCTCATTTTTAATATAATAAGATTACAATCCCAAATTAGCAGAGTCCTTCCACAAAATCCCTAAACGCTCTGAAATCTCCGGATTTAATATTTTTATAAATCCTTCTCAGTTTACCACAGATATCCGATACGCCCTCCTGATGAAGAAGCTCTCTTAATTCCGTTTCTACCTGTTTTCCCAAAAAAGATACTAAAGGTTCTATCATAAAATAATGCTTATACTCTTTAAGCTGTTTCGCAATGGATTTGATCGTTTCGTTTTGGCACTGGTCATAAAAACTTCTAAAATATTGCTTGATTTTATCATAATCTTTCACATCCAGCTTTACTAAAACAACACTGACCGCCATAATCCTTGAAATATTTATAAGCGGCAGTTCTGATTCATTTACATTAATGTGCCGATAGTAAGCGGATTGAATCTGAAGATATTCCGTAAGACTGTCAATTTCCAAAACCTGCGCCATAAAAATGTCAGCTATAGACTCTTCATATACTTTTTGGAGGATAGACGTAATATCCCTTGTTTTGGATAAAAGTTCCTCTGAACAATTATAGGGAATATAAAGTTTTATGTTATATCCATAAACCCCTCGATTAATAATGCTTTGATAGTACTGACATACATCTTCCCGATATTCATCAAACTTCTCGCCCTCTTCCTTGTTTGCTGCTTTTCCCAGCAACAAACTTCCTTCTCCTATAACTTTATCAGAACCGGCATATTCCTTCAACATCTCCATAATGACTCTGGAGACGCTCCAAAAGTATGCCGCATTTCTTTCTGCCCGCTGCCATCCGACTCTGATAAAATGCCCCACTTCATGCGTAATCCATGGTAAAACATATTGTACATCAAACAACAAATCTACCGGTATATTTATATTAATAAACCGATATCTTTCACAGTAGCTCAAATATACTGTAGCCGTAATCTTCGCTCCTGTATCTGTAGTAACCAGATGTACATATTTTAACACCTGTTCGTTTCGTTCTTTATACAACTGTAAAATCTTAAAAAGCTTGTCTGCAAATTTAGAATATGCCAACAGTACCTTTAAATTGGCACCCGAATAGCGTAAAACATTATGTGGAGTCTCAAAGTCAGACATACCTGCCGTAATTCGGTTATCCAAAAGTAGATTTATACAATTAATTATCCTTCCAAACTCGTCCTGCCTCTCTGCTTCGTATTGATGGATATTTAGAAATTTCAAAAAATCCTGTAATATATTTTTTAAGTCCTTTTTTATTTCATTCCTACCAACACTTGAACAGGACTGCGTAATTCTAAGTATCAGACGTAATAAAGACTCCTTTATACTTGGGCATAAACCCTCTAATTCCAAGTATTGGTCGATATACTGATTAGTATCATCCTGTACAGACTGAATATCTGTGCTTTGAGTCGTATTTACTTCTGCTAAATCACACTCATCCGTTTCAACACTCATAAATCTGGTATTTGTTTTATAAATATTCTCATTCTCAGATGAAAACAAATTGCCATGTGCAAAAAGCGCTAAAAATTTTTGCGTATTTTTTATTTTTCCGGTAATGTCATAATCATATTTACCCATCAAGGAAAAAATCTGATATCCATCCTGCAAAGCATCTTGCAATTCCTGATTACCACGAAGGTTCTCAGCAGTAACGCATGAAGCACACGATATACGAATCGAGACATTAGAATCCGGCTCTTCTTCCCATAAAGCCTGATACTTCAGATCGACTCCTTCAATCGTATAAGTTTTATTATAGGAAATGTCAGACTCTATTATAATTCTTCGAAAGTTGTTCAGAACCTGATCGAGTTCCGCGTAAGTCTTTCCACGCAAAACAAGAACATAATCATAGACGGACAGGCTGCCATACAACTGCCCTTTTACATTTGTGTTATTATCAATACACTTATCTAAGATTTCATACAGAAACTTTTCGTTTAACAATGGCTGTTTGCCACATTGCCGGCTGAAGTCTAAGAATGTCATTGCAATAAGTGGGAACTTTTCCAGTGCAGAATCACTAAGAACAAGTCCCTGATCTTCATTCAGGGGGTATAAATATATTTTTTGACGGCTTTGATATCTTTCTCTGTCTTTTAGGTCACTTGCATTGAGAGATTTATCAAATTCATGATAATCAGATACCGATATAATATCCATACTGTCAAAATTCATCCACGTTATAAACGAAGCATCGTCAGTAAACGTATGCTGGGGAACATTAACGATTTTTTTATATAATTTAATGATGTAACCATCAACCTGATTATTTTGTTCTCTCTGCATTGTTAGTATCCATTTCTTCAAATCTATTGCAATATTATTTTTTGAATAAGTTCATCCAACTCCATCGCCTGCCGGCTATTGATCTCTCTCTGCTCTTTCCCATCCCATAAGGTGCTCTTCTGAACATCCGCAAAACAAAAAGTTTTCTGACTTTCTTTTATAGTCTTATTAGCCTTTGGGAATAGTATTCCTCTCTCCACGTGTCATTTCCTCCCCGCTATATCCTTACTTTCTATCATATGCTCCCCAGCACTGATGTTTTCATGCAACAAACCATTTTATTTAAAAATAAAAACACTGCCCGCCAACACAATCCATAGCAGTGCCAATAATACAATTACCCACCTGAACCATTTATGCTCTTTATTCGTAAATGCATGCACCAGCATAACCATTGTAGCCATAGACGTAGTCATTATAACATTCACACGAAACAACTCCTCATATGACCATTTTGCCGCATTTACAACATTAATATTCACCAACGCAAATATTGCAACAAAAATAGCTAAATACTGTATAATACTTTTCTGAGCATCCTGCATCGCCTGACCGATTCTACCTGTTGACTTGATTTCCTCTTCAATCGTTTCTACCGCTTTTTCCTCCGCCCCATTCACTGCGGATTTTTCTATATCCTCTTGCTTCTCTCCCAATTTCTGTACAAAACTATTATATTCACTCTCAGCCTGCTCTGTCAAATCCTTCTTTCCCTGATCGATTTGATTCTCCAAATCTTTCTGCTTACTGTCCAATTCACCCATGTGCGACGTAAAATCATCATATTTCTGCCGGAACTCAGAGTGGATGTTTGATATATCCTGTTGTTCTTTATTGTATTGCTCCAGGATATCCTTCACTTTATTGAACTGCAATTTCATCTCAAGCATGTCAATATTTACATCAACGAAGTTGCGCAATAAAAGTCCGCTTTGCTGCTCTTTAATTGCAATTAATATCTTATCATAAAAGCCCCCATCAATCAACTGTTTTGCGGTATCTGTATCAGTTCCGTTTGCATCGTCCGGTTCGCCAATCACGCTTATCTCAATATATCCCTCCTGAACCAAAATCAGAAGTTCCTGACAAAAATCTTTTTCATCACACTCTTGCTGAATATACTGCAAAGCTGTTGAAAGCATATACTTTTGATTTGGATCCTTAAGAAATTCCAACAGTTTTCGCAGAATTTTCAGTCTCAATATTTGCTGTTCATCATTCACCATCTTTTCATCTGTTCCTCTCCGCTGTCTCATCAATGGCAATGTATTTTCTGCCCATTAAGCTACTGATATAAAGGCTGTATAAACTATGCTGACTGCATTATATAATCTTTGTCACTATACCATTTTTCCCATAAAGAGTCAACGACTACAAATTTGAAAATATTGATATTTTTGCTTGATTTTCTACCAAAAATCATCATTTAAATGTATCAGACACAGTATTTCTTTACATACTTCCCTGCATTCTTGTCTGTTATTTAAAACTTTTCCGCACTTTTTTCCGTAACGATTTTCTCAATGGACCTAGCTCTTGACATGTCTGAATCAATATGTGAAAATGTTATGGGAACGAGCCTCAGAAGAAGAACAGGATATGATTCTTTCCATAATAAAGCTAATTGCTGGAATGACTAACGGCAATGGATAATAACTATTGGATGTATTTACAAGCGCCAAAACGAGTGTTATGATAGTTAAAAATATCAGAAAGGCATTTATCATGTCCGATTCAAATACATCAAAAACTCTTTTAACGGAGGGCACAATCTGGAAGAAAATTCTTGCATTTGCCTTTCCTCTTTTTTTGGGAAATGTTTTCCAACAACTTTATAATATGGCGGATTCCCTGATTGTGGGCAATTTTATCAATTCCGATGCTCTGGCAGCCGTCAGCTCATCTGGCAGCGTCATTTTCCTGTTGGTTGGATTCTTCGGTGGAATCTCGGTGGGCGCCGGCGTTGTCATTGCCCGTTATTTTGGGGCGAGGGAAGCCGATAAAGTAGAGCGCGCCGTACATACTGCCGTCGCATTTGGTATATCTGCCGGTATAATATTGACCGTTTTAGGCGTTCTGCTTACACCCTGGATACTGATATTAATGGGTACGCCAGCCGATGTACTGCCCAATTCCATACTGTACTTTAGGATTTATTTCTGCGGCTCACTCGCTTTTGTGCTTTACAACATCTTCGTAGGTATATTACAAGCGACAGGTGACAGCAGGCATCCTCTGATATACCTGATTATTTCCTCAGTTACCAACATAGTATTGGACCTGCTTTTCGTAGCGGTACTTCAACTAGGTGTCGGCTCTGCTGCCGCCGCTACCATTATTTCTCAGTTTATCAGTGCATCCTTATGCCTTTACCGTCTGACTCATATTGATGCAGAATACAGGATTAAAGTAAGAAGCATCCGTTTTGACCTCTATATGTTAAAGCAAATAATCAGAAATGGTATTCCGACAGGCGTACAAAATTCGGTAATTGCCTTTGCAAACATTGTGGTACAGTCTAATATTAATGCTTTCGGTAAAATGGCTGTTGCCGGCTGCGGCTCCTATTCCAAAATAGAGGGTTTTGGTTTTCTTCCTATAACCTGTTTTTCCATGGCGCTTACTACCTTTATCAGTCAGAATCTTGGAGCCAGGCAGTATGACCGTGCCAAGAATGGCGCGCGCTTCGGTATTCTCTGCTCCGTAATAACGGCAGAAGTTATTGGGATATTGATTTACATTTTTGCACCGACGCTTATTTCCGCATTCAACAGCGAGCCCGAAGTTGTCGCTTTCGGCGTTATACAGGCGCGTACTGTTACATTATTTTACTGCCTTTTGTCCTACTCACATTGCCTTGCTGGTATTTTCAGGGGGTCAGGCCGTTCTACGGTTCCCATGATAGTCATGCTTATATGCTGGTGCGTTATTCGGGTAACATATATTACCATAATCGTACGGTATATTCCGGTAATTAACGTTATCTTTTGGGCATATCCGCTCACTTGGTTTTTGAGCAGCATTATTTTTACAATATTTTACTTTAAATCCGACTGGATACACACTTATGAAAAGAAAAAGACTAATTAATCAAAGGAGTACATTATTTTATGAAATCAAAAAGAATCTCTTCTATATTATTAATAGCTCTTTCAGTCATGATAACAGCATGTGGCAATACTGCGGGAAGCAATTCAAATGCAGACATTGACAACTCTGAAACCGCTGTAACAGATGAAAACTCCATAGCAGGTGGAACTTCTATAGCAGATGAAACCGTTGCAGCAAATGAAACAGATTCATCACCCGAATCCTCGGAATCAGAAGAAACATCTCAAATTAATGTGGTTGATACAGACGGTTTTGTACAGCTTCCACTTCGTGAGATCAATATTGATTTGACAAATGATGATGTTCCCGACAATATCTGTATGTATCTGATAGGTGATTCACAGGATACCCTACAGACAGCAGAATATCTGGTTGAGCAACAAGTAAGGATGATTCAGGTACAGGTAAGTGATGGTATGACGAAAGATTTACTTTACGACAGAACCTTTTCCATTGCACATGTAGGAGAAGGCGAACTGGCGATTGTTACAGATGGAGAAAAGCATTATCTGTTTGAGAGCAACTGCTACGAGCAAATGGGATATGCCTCATACTATGGGGAAGTTTTTGACTGGAAGGACGGAGAAAAGGAATCTATTGATGAATTTCAGGCAAACTTTTTAATCAGTCTGGACGCTGTATACCGCAGCGTGGAGCAGGGAGAAAGCATAACATTAAGAGAAGATGCGATTCCCGATTTCAAAGAAGCCGTACAGATCTGGAATCAGGACTCGGAACTGCTGGTAGCCTGCGATACCATTAATTCGCTAAATAATGTACAGTGTGTTTATGTAAACCTCGAGGAAAATCAATATACTCTTGAAGACTTTTTTTCTTCTATCTGGGACCGGACAGCAGAAAAGTTCACTGTCGGAGAATTTGATAGCATCATGGGATACTCCGGATTCTATATCTATGATGAAACGTATTTTTTCACTTATGGATATTTCTATGCCATAGAAGATGGACAATCATTCTGCATTGCGGAAAACTGGGGTTGTTCAGAAAATGACAGCTATATCGTAGACATAAACGGAGATGGGGAGAATGAGCTGATATGCAATGTAATGTGGGGTGACGGTGCCCAAAATACAATTATATATCATAGAGACGGCTCAAATATATTATGCGGTTATGCAGATGAGCTACTGGACCATGAATATGATAATATAGGTATTTCTTCCGTATACACACAGTATCTTCCCGATGAAAATGTTGTTGAAATATTCTACTGGAAAGAAGATTTGCAGGATTATAAAAGTGATAAGTACGAAATTGATTTAGAAAAAATTGAATTTTATCCATTTGTACCACAGCAATAAGCAGCTGCACTACATTTGCAGCTGCCTTAATTGATAAAACTCTCCTTTTTTCTCCATCAGTTCCTCATATGTGCCATATTCCCGCAGTCCGCCTTTTCCAATCACCGCGATATGGTCTGCATTCTTAATCGTAGAAAGCCTGTGCGCCACAATCAGCGTCGTCCGGTTATGCACCAGATTCTCCGTAGCTTCTTGTATTTTCTCTTCCGAAATGCTATCGAGCGCAGATGTAGCTTCATCCAGAATCAGAATCTTCGGGTCTCTTACGAAAGCCCTGGCAATCGAGACTCTCTGGCGCTGTCCTCCAGACAGATTGCTGCCATGCTCCATTACCATCGTATCCACACCATTTGGCAGCTGATTTATGACCTCTTCAAGATTTGCCGCGCGAATTACCTCTTTAAGCTCCTCATCAGAAATATCTTCTTTTCCATATGTAATATTCTCCCGTATCGTTCCCGAAAACAGAATCGGCGTCTGCGGTACTACTGCAATCCCTTTGCGGTAGCTCTTTAAATCAAGAGATTCCATATCCTGTCCGTCTATCAGCACCTTTCCTTCTGTAGCATGGAAGAAACCTATAACAAGGTTCAGTATAGTAGTTTTGCCAGCCCCGGACTCTCCAACGAATGCAACCGTCTCACCTTCCTTGATTTTCAGATTCAGATGCTCAAAAACGGGCGCATCCCCGTCCTTATATTTGAAACCTGTATCCACGAAGTTAATTTCTCCACGTAAAACTGTGAGCTTTTTCTTATTTTCATACTCTTCAACATCATGGCAAAGCATGACATCACTAATGGAGTCAACGGATTCCAAACCTTTGGTAATCGTGGGAAGCAAGGTTATCACACCTGAAACCTGCGCTACTATAGAGCTGAAATAGGTCTGATACATAACCACTTCACCAACGCTGATTTTCCCCTGACTCGCCAAGTAACCTGTAAATCCAAGACATAGTACCTGGAAAATCTGGAAAGATACCCAGCTAATCGATGAAAAATAGGACTGTACCATATCCAGCCGCAGCCCTGACTTTGCTACATTATACAGCTGATGGTCCATCTTGTCGGTTTCTTTTTTCTCCAACGCATGCGCCCTGGTAACCGGAATCATCTCAATCATTTCCATTACATGGACCGAAGTTTCCTCCATATCCTTCCTGAACGCCTTGTTATAACGCCTGATTTTCCCTCTGAATGTCACCATGATACATACAGCCACGGGAATCGTCCCCAAAAAGAATATGAAAACCGTCAGGCTTTTAGTTATAACAACTGAAAGCGCAACTACTACATTCATGATAATGCTCAAAACCGTAATAAAAATCTGAGACGACAAAGTTTCAATCTGCTCAACGTCCCTCATAATCTTAGACTGTAATCTTCCCGACTGCATTTCATTATGATAAGTAATGGATAATTGCTGCAGCTTCCGCACCAGGGAACTTCTCAAATCACGTTCTACATTTCGTATTGACCTAGCATAAAACAAGGTATGAAAGTAGTTCGACAATACATTCTGCGCAATCAACGCCACCATAATGACTACATTAGTCAAAATCTTTTTACCTGCATCACTGTCAGGATTTGTAGCAATATTCACAATATTTGAAGTTACAATAGGCAAAACCCATACGGGAGAGTGCTTTACTACAAAAAATACTATGGACAAAAAAAGCTCCAGATAATGCCCTTTATAAAGCCCCAACAGGGTTATCAGCGAATGGTTCTGATTCCTTTTAAATGTCTCCAGCAATTGCTGCTCGGTTTCATCCAGATCGTTTTCCTGACTAAGCTTGTAATCATATTTTTCCTTTGATTTTTCAGTAGTCATATTAATCATGCCTTTCTACTATGTTGTAATTTGTTCTTTCTTTATATACTTATATTGGATTCGGGTGGCAAAAGGTGCCTTCTCTGCGCTGGGAGGGCAGATTGTGCAAAATGTTCTCTCGCGCCTGACTTCGGAATATGGATTTTCTAAATATTCCGGTAAGGATGTGAATGACGTACGCAACCGCCCGACATTCGCCATCCTGGCTCAGTTTGGGCTTTTCGGGACATCCATGTCCCGAAATTGCTGGGTACAGAACCGGAATATTAAGAAAATCTCATATTCCTCCGCAAGGCAGCTTCGCGGACATTTTGCACAATCTGCCCACGCCACTTTATAAATGCACCTTTCGCCCCCCCCGAATCATTGCAGGTAATTGCAAATTTCTATTTCCAATACGTAGTTGTACAATATAGACGAATCAAAAGCAGGTACTGTGAAGCCGTAGACCACTGAAAGTGGTCTTGTACTTTAGGCTGCGTCTTTTGCAGCCTTAGTACCGCTGCGGCTGAACCGTAGCGCAAGCGTGCCTGCGTTGATTTGTCTATATTGTACAACGGCCGTTTTGAAAACATTTTCCCCTCAATATCCTTACATTCTGCTCTGGTAGAATTGTCTAACAATTCCTTCCGCCGGTTTCCCATAAATATCATATCCCCCATCTTTCAAAGCCGCCTTCAGCGAATACTGTTTCCATGCCCAGCTCCAGAAACAGAATCCCTGTACAAAATCACGCTTGCCGGCAGTTTCAAACGTGGTACTGTACCAGTCAGCCTGTTGCTGCAGGTTTGTTGCACCCTCTATTCTCCAGTCATTCGGCACCTTGGCAGACCCTTCGGTTGACATACAGCCGGCTTCAGCGAAGAAAAACGGTTTATTGAATTTCTTTACCACTTTCTCAATTCTATCTAATTGACTATTCCAGTCATCAATCGGATAATAACCGCTTGATGAAATCACATCCACACAGTCCCACCATGTTATATTATCTTCCTGATATTTATCCGTATTATATGATACGGCTCCGGAATATACAGTCCTGATATCCGCAATCAGCTTTCTCCACTCAGCTTCCCTATGCTCGGACATGACCATCTCACAGCCTGCAATAAACATCTCGCACCCGGCCTGCTCCGCAATACGGGCATAGTGTAATTGAAAGTCCGTATATGAGGCAAACCAGTTGCACCACTTGGGTTCACAAGGTACGTCTTTATCAAAAAAACTGATGTGGGCGCGCCATGTACCGTTCTTGCAGTTGGCTGTCGGTTTTATAGCTACTCTGACACCCTTATCATGAATATAATTGACCATATTAATCAATTCATCATCCGCCATAGTCGCCTTCGTATGATAGTCAATCATCTCAGACTGAGGTGTTTCCTGAATACCATTCGGAACCAGAATAATAAAATTGGCTCCCGTTCTTTCAATAAGTGAATCGATACTATGATACGCTTCTTTATGTGCCAGACATCCCTTTCCTGCAAAAGCTGCAAAAGTCATTCCCTTTATATAATCCATGTTGTTTTCCTCCGATAACTGCTCCGTTTCTACTATATTTCTTTCCATAAAATACTATAGCAATTATCTATTTCACATGCTATAATGAAAACGCACAAAAATTGTAAAAATCTCTTATAATTTTGGTAAAATATAAAAATCAAAATTGTTATACCTTCATAAATACGCAAAACCAGATAAAATAACAGCAAAAAGGAAAATGGTATTAATATGAACTATCTATATGAGTACAGCGACATTCTGAATGCACCTTTTGAAGCCTTTCTTTTTGATACCACACAGGAATCATTTCCTGTCAGATCACATTGGCACTATTTCGTGGAAATGATTTATATGATAGAAGGAACCGCTTTAGTAGAAAGCAATCAGACAGAATACTATGTATCCGAAGGAGACCTTTTTCTTTTTCATGCCAGAGATGTTCATGCCATTTACGCCACATCGCATCTCCCGCTTAAATATCTGGTGCTTAAATTCGATGCCAACAGACTATCCATAAACAGCATCTATACACCGAAGCTGTCCGATATTCTGCAATATGCCAGAAAATCCGGACAGGCAGACGTCCTTTTTTCTGCGGAAAGTCTGTGCAATCTGCCAATCAGGGAGCGCTTTGAAACCTGCATACATGAACTAAACACGAAAAACTACGGATATGATGTCCGCGTTCATAGCGAGCTTAGTTCTCTTCTTATTGAAATAATCCGTATCTGGCAGGATAACGGTCTGCATATCAGGGAGCTTTACACAATCTATGCCGAAACCGAAGCTTCCATTCAAAACATTACGGAATACATAGATAAGCATTCCAACGAACCCGTGAAGGTGGAAGAACTTGCAGATATGTGCCATATGAGCTATTCACATTTTGCGAAGTGCTTCAAAGAGCTGTACGGCCGCTCCTGCAAAGACTACATAGAGCTTGTGAGAATAGAAAAGGGGGAAGAACTGCTCCTTTTTACAGATTCTTCCCTCATAGAAATCAGCCAGGAAACCGGATTTTCCGACTGCAGTCATTTTATTAAAACTTTCCGGAAGTGGAAAAAGGTAACTCCAGGCCGCTACCGCATGCAACAGCGTAAGCAGCATAATCCTTAATGTGCTTCCTGATATGCAGACCGTTATCCTGCCAGATACGGATTATTTCAATAAGAAGAGAAC
>JAIDPH010000280.1 GCA_029062885.1 Lachnospiraceae bacterium | reverse complement strand
TTGTTTATTTTCTCCAAGTTCTGGTTATTGAAATAGAGTTTCGCAAATTACTTTTATATATAATATGTTTATCATAATATTTGATATTTGTCAAATATATTTTATGTATATCTAATATATCCTCATAATTAAAATAGATAGAATGCAATCATTATATGCAAATGGCAACATTGCCATAAGTAATGTTGCCATTTGTATCAATATCAATATACTGTTTTTACTTGATATCCCTTTAGATATTATATTATTTGAGCATTGCCTGTATATGGATGACTGCCAGCATAAGCAGATGCTTTTGCTGCAAACTCGCCGGGTTTCATTTTATCAAAATATTCCCGCTGCCATATTGTATAATCGAAATCATCTCTTTTTATAAGGGAAATAAAATACTCTGCATCAATAACTCCCATGTTATCCACAAGACAGGAAAAACCTTGAGCCAATATTTTAGCCGTATTATCCATTATCTATCTGCCTCCATCATTCTAATAAATTTATCTGGTGTTTCCAACTTAATATTTTAAAAGCCTGTTTTCACTCTTTCCAGACAGAATGTTTTTCTGATGCCATTTATATTGCACCTACTGAAACATATAGAAGCACCCATAGGATACCTCACTACAATCATCATCGACTGCCTTATCCCAATCTTCCACCACTCCGATTATAGCAGATTCGCCCTTTTTCTTATCAAGCATTGAGCCGACTTCACGGACACCTACGCATAACGCGTATACAGTATCAAGATTTTCTTCTTCCACATAAAACCGAATCCTATTAGCATGGTACATAAAATACTCGAATGAGTATGCATGCGACGGACCATTGGCAATCAATTCATCATCGGTCAGCCTGCTCGTCTCTCCTGCCGGAAGACCATTATAAACCCACACATGACCATCTTTAACCACAGCAAAATACGCAAAATCCTTATTTGTGTTATTGGCCACAGTTCCTATCAATGAGGTATCATCGTCATTTGATATTGTAATGTCAATACTACCTCCCACTTCCCCATCATCTGCCGCCTTACCTGCGCAGAAATAACTGTCTTCAAAACTGAAAGATGGATTTATTCCAAAAAACAGCCTGCTGCCATCTTTCCTGATATGATATAAATATGAATCATTAATGCTATAGCTTACCCAAGGTCCAACATATTCATAATCCTCCGAAAGACGCAGACTCCATTCCTTATGCCCTGCGTCATAACAATGCATATAAGTCGTGCAAATTCCTTGCTCGGCAAGATTATACATCGTCACCGAATATACCCTTGTACTCTCGACTTCAAAGCCTCTACCGGCAAACGCTATCAGAATTACTCCTGCAAACGAAGCTGCCGGCACTGCTGCCCAATAAAAATCTCTTTTCTTATAAAAACGCAGAATTACATACAAGACCGGTCCTACTATAATCACATAGACGATCATTATGAATTTAATGGGAGTAAAATCCAAGTTAATGCCAAAGTTACCAAGGACTTCCATTATGTTATAATCAGTAGGAATTTTACTATACTTTGTATAAGATTCACCTGCATCCAGCCCTTCAAATCTTTTAAAAGTCTTCTCCGCAGCTACATTCGATTTTTTATCAAGCAATATAACATACACTACCTCATTTGTAGAGTAAATGCTTTCCTTCGGCACGCTGACCACAAACTGTTTAATACTTCCCTGCGGTAGTGTAAGCAAAGTGTCATAAGCGCAGTCACTGGGAACATCATATTTGGTTCCTATCATCAACCGGACTGTTCCCTCCCAGTCTTCTCCGATATTTTCAATAGTCAGCATGAAATCAAGTGTGGAATTTTCTGACGGCAGCAATTCCGCATCAATATTAAATGCCTGTCCATCAGCATGTGCCGTCATTTTCGCAGCACCATAGCACACAAGGCAGGCACAAAACAATAAAATTATAATTGTAGGAAATCTTTTGTTTATATTGGTTTTACATTTTATCTTAATTTTACTATTCATATCCGTTTTCTTTCTCTGTATCATGTGGTGACAATCATATTCTCATAAACATTTTTTATAATCAGACGCATAATTATTGTCGCGCTCGAAGTAATTATATCATAGCGAAAGCTTCACCTGCAATAATCTAGAAGTCGAGATAAAGGATATATTGATTTTACTTATGATTACACATTTTTCTATATTCCTCAAATGATTTCAGACTTGAATATTTTTCCACCGTACTTATAATGTATAGTATAAATAGCTAATAGCTAAACTTCATTTCAATATCCAGAACTTATTAATCATAAACAAAATAAGGGGCGATTGCGCTTGCGATGAGCACCGTTTTTGTTTATGATTAATAAGTTCGTGACTTATGATACAGTTTTATAATTGACTATTATAGAAAAACGTAAAGGAGAAATACTATGCCAAATCCATACCTCCCCCCCTGGGAATACATTCCCGACGGCGAACCCAGAGTTTTCGGCGACAGACTGTATGTTTACGGTTCCCACGATAATTCCGGGTCAGTGAAATTCTGCGATTATGTTTTGAAGTGCTGGAGCGCGCCTCTTAATAACCTTAACGAATGGGTATGCCACGGAGATATTTTCCGTACACGGGAAACCGTAGACTACCCCGCAGACACAGATTGGACGGACGAGTCCAACCATCTTTATGCCCCCGATGTCGTTGAAAAAGACGGTAAGTATTATCTTTATGCTTATATAGTCAATTCCATCGGCTGTGTCGCTGTCAGCGATAAGCCCGAGGGACCTTTCAAACTGCTGTCCAAGTATAAGTACACGATTTCCGATGAAATCTGCTGCAATGGCTGGTTTATCGATCCGGGAGTGCTTGTTGATGATGACGGGCGGACATACATATACTGCGGATATCAGCGTTCATTTATGGCGGAAGTAAACAGCGATAATATGTACGAGATCATTGACGGAAGCTGCATTGAACATATTATTCCGTGCGAATCTACGGAAAAAGGCGGCTTTACCGAGCCGGACAGCCTTTTCTTTGAAGCCTGTTCTCCAAGAAAAATAGGTGATACATACTATCTGATATACTCTCCTATGCGCGGAAGCAGACTCGCATATGCGGTATCCGATAAGCCGACCGGTCCATTCACTTACAAGGGGTATATTGTTGACAACGGCGTGGATTATCCCGGTGGAAACGACCACGGCTCAATCATGCAGGTGAACGGTAAATGGTACATTTTCTATCATAGAATGACAAACGGGACTATAATGTCACGCCGCGGATGCGTTGAAAAAATCAATATTCTTCCCGATGGGACTATCCCAACGGTTGAAATGACCTCGCTTGGGTTTGAGGATTCTCTCAATCCATATAAAATAACTCCGGCAGAAATCGCCTGTGTACTAAAGGGCGGCGCTATCATCACTGAAAAAAATGTTTTTGAAAGGGTTGTTACGGGAATTACCGATAGATGCATTATAGGATATAAATATTTTGACTTCGGAGATGATTTCGGCAGCAAAACCATGGAACTGTCAGTAGACGTCTGTGGCATGGGCTGCGACAGTATACTTCATGTTCTCGTTGATGATGAGGAAATCGGACAGCTTCGGATAGGGCGTAACGGCGGCGTCATTACGGAAAGGGTTAAAGCCGTAACGGGCAGGCATAGCGTCTTTTTCAGAGTTTCAACGGAATATCCCAATGATTGGAGCGGTGAATCGTTCAAAAGCCGATATCTTTTTGAGTTTAAATCTTTTGTATTTATGAAGTAATTTTCCTTTCATTCACTCATTAACCAAGAAATTGCGAAATTCTATTTCGATAACCAGAACTTACACAACATAAACAAAATAAGGTGCGATTTCGCTTGCGGTGAGCGCCGTTTTTGTTTATGTTGCGTAAGTTCGTGACTTGCAATAACAGTTTCGCAATTACCTGACTCATTAACTAATAAACTTCTTAAGCACTGATATAAATACATCCATATCGAGAGGTTTGGCAATATGGGCGTTCATTCCATTCTGCAATGCAGCCGCTTTATCCTCTTCCAGCGCATTCGCAGTCATGGCTATGATGGGCAGATCTTTCACATCTTTTCTCGGAAGTCTGCGGATAGTCCTTGTAGCCTCATAACCATCCATAATAGGCATCTGCACGTCCATTAATATTGCATCGTAATAATATTCTTCCGCCTTTTCAATGATTGCCACCGCATCTGTTCCGTCCGGCGCGGTATCCACAACGAAACCTGCTTCCTCCAAAATCACCTGAGCTATCTCGCGGTTTATCTCAATATCATCCACCAGGAGTATACGTTTTCCGCCAAAGTCAGCCAAGGTCCATTCAGGAACCTCCTCCTGTTTTTCCAACAGATTGTTAGCGGCAAGCAACACTGTTTTCAAATCTGACATAAACATGGGTTTAGCACAGAAAGCCGTAACGCCCGCAGCCTTTGCTTCCTCCTCTATATCCGTCCAATCATATGCAGTCAATATGATAATAGGAGCTTCATTGCCAACCGTCTCACGAATTTTTCTTGCTGTTTCCACTCCGCTGAGTATCGGCATCTGCCAGTCAATAATAAATGTATGGTATGAATCTCCCTCATCATGAGCAGCCTTTGCACGATACACCGCTTCTCTGCCTGAAGTCGTCCACTCAGCGCGAAGACCTATTTGTTTCAGCATCCTGCTGACACTGTCGCAGACATTAAAATCATCATCAACCACCAGAGCCCGCAGACCTTCCAGCTCACTGATCTGTTTTTCTGTTTTTTCTATATCCTGTAGTTTTAATCCGATTTCTACCGTAAATGTGCTTCCCTTACCCAACTCGCTCTCAACGCTGATAGTACCGTTCATCATTTCCACAATGTTTTTGGTGATGGCCATACCTAATCCCGTTCCCTGAATACCGCTCTGAGTCACTGTACTCTCTCTTTCAAACGGTTCAAAGATATGCTCTACGAAACTCGATGACATTCCTGTTCCATTATCCTTAACGATAAATGTATAATCGCCGTATCCGTGCCTGAACGTTGTCTTTTGCATAATACGGAACGAAATCGTTCCTCCGGCAGGCGTGTATTTTACGGCATTACTTAACAGATTGATAAATATCTGATTCAGCTTCAAAGGATCTGCGATAACATCCTCGTTGATTACCTCAAATGTATCAATAAACAACTCAAGCTGCTTTGCTTTAACCTGGGGTTGAATAATATTTACCAGATTATGTATAATTTCGGATATATTGCACTCCTGCTCTTTAATCTGCACTTTTCCACTCTCAATCCTGCTCATGTCAAGAACATCATTAATCAGACTTAAGAGATGATTACTGGAAGAAAGAACTTTCTGCAGGCAATCCATAACCTGATCCTTATTGTCGATATGGCTGACAGCAATAGTTGAAAACCCTATTATAGCATTCATTGGCGTACGAATGTCATGGGACATATTAGACAAAAATGTGGTCTTAGCCCTGTTTGCATGCTGTGCCTGCATCAGAGCATCCTGCAAAGCCTGGGTCTGCTCCCTCTGCTTCTTTACCTGTTCAGTAATATCTTTTGACACCACCATGACCATAATGTCGCCTGTATTGTCATCTTTTGCCATAACAAAAGACTGGCGCGCACACATCTGATTCTCATCGGAAGTTCCGCTCCAATACTCTGCTATGACTTCTCTATCGCCTTTCTCATAACATCTAAGCAGATTTTCCGTGTTTACTACAGCATCATAATCCTCCCTGGATTCCTCCAAAACAAACTGTTTCCACTTTTCAAAACATTCTGAGGCTTTACATGGCGCCGTCAATCCCACTCGTTCAAGGAACGATATCTTTTTCCCGTCTATGACACGGGTAATATCCTGCTCAATTAGATCCTTAGTCAGATTAAACTCAAATCTGCTGAAAGCACTGGACATGAGAGCTATCTGATATTGTCTTTCCTTTCGGATTGCCAGCGCCCTTTCTGCCTGAATACGCAGTTCTTTTTCTTTTAACTCAGTAACATTCTGACGGATATAGAGAACCTTGGAAACCATATTGTCTTTTCTTTCCAGACAGACAACATTCATATGCTCCCATTCCGAGCGTCCGTTTTTTACTACATGACACTCATACCGCAGGTCATTATGTTCAGCCATAGCTGCAATAATAGAATCTTTTTTCATAAAATCAGCAAGTTCCTGACGTTGGTCTTCTACTACAGCGGACGACAGAAAAACTATGAGATCCTGATAGCTTCCGGAGACTTCAATTTCTCCGCCCTCGGGTTTGGTTCCTGCCAGATACTGATAGGTATCCTCCTCAAAATCAACCATTGCAAATCTGGTAAACAGTGTATTGACACCGCTTATAATGTATCCCATCTCACGGTTTTCCTTCTCCAGCTGTTTCCTTCTTTGTCCGGCACGAATAATAATTAATACAATATATATAACAAACAGAAGGATAATCATAGCCTCCAGCTGTATTCCCGCAAAATTTTCTTCCGCAATCATGTGCTGTGTAACATTTTTCGGAAATGTCTGCACCAAAACGTAACTGTTCTGCGGCAGATATGTGACACAGATATTGTCCGTTTTACTTGAGGCGCCGCATACAAAAGCGCCTTCCCCTCCATTGTCAAAAATTTGCCTGACCTGTTCGGCAACTGTCCGGTCAATTACACCATTCTCCGTAAGTGCATCAATAAGAGGATTTTCATAGTCTTTACCATCAGAACTTGCAATGACCGTGCCGTCCGGTGTACACAAAAAAACATGGGCCTCTTCTCCGAAATATGTAGTGTTAAGCATGTTTCTTAAATATTCCTCTGCAAGAAAGACTCCCCGCAATACACCTACGATTTCTCCATTGACACGAACAGGCGAATAAAAACATAACATTGTCTCATCAAAAAACGGAGAATCAAATATAACTTCTATGCCTCTGTTTCCGCTTATGCCATCATTATAAAACCTTCGCGCCATCGCCTCCGCAGTCCGTCCGTCAGAAGCATGATCCACACCGTCTAAATCCGTGAACATTATGGCATCAAACTGTGAGTGTTCTTCAATTTGACTGAGCATCTGTGCCGTAATCATTGTCTCACCCAGACTTTCTCCCGCAAAATATGCATATGCATTGATTCGGTTCAGGGCATTATTCAATTCATCATCAATATGTTCGGACTTCATCCGAGCAGAGTCCGCCGCATAATCTTTGTTTTGTTTCTCCATCCGGCTGCTGTTCCGTGCCGTAAACAAAACGAACAAAATGATAATGGCCACAAAAAGGAAAACAACATAAATAATGTCCTGCAAATGCTTTTTAATTTTCATATGTAATTCCTCACATGCCTTTCATATAAATTAGTGTTTTTTTGCTGTCTGAAGTATCAAATCCACTGCTGCCTCGGCGTGTATGGGCAGATTCCCGGATGTCTGTAAAGAAGCATCATGTTCCGGTTCTTCTATTCCCATATAAAAGGTATTCAGGGCATATCTTGCCAGCAATCCCGAAACGCGACCCCTCTCTATCGAATCCTCGGTGCCAAGGACAATAACTACCAAATCATGTTCCAGTATTCCATCGTCCGCGGTCAGGGATGTAACCAGGCAGGCTCCTGCTTTGTTGGTAGTTCCGGTTTTCAATCCGGTGACTTCGGGCATATTTTTCAGAAGCGGGTTAGTATTGCGCACCTCAAGGTCGAGGCATTCTAATGTAGCAGATTCCAGAGATGTTATGTCTGTAATCTGGGGATATACTTTCAAAAGGTAGGATACAAGTCGAAACATATCCTCTGCACTCATGCGGTTTTGACGCTTTGAGGGAACAGGCTCTTCAGTATAAGAAGGCAGACCATGACTGTTAAAAAAGACTGCCTGAGAAAGACCTAATTCAAGTGCTTTCTGATTCATCATTTCGACAAAAGCTTCCTCCGAACCTGCGATAGATTCAGCCAGACACAATGCACATTCATTGCTGGATGGCAGAAGCGCTCCCAGCAGGAGGTCTTGCACGGTAATCTGTTCTCCGGCCGTCAAAGGAATTACTCCGTCGCTTGAAACAGATAGCGCCTGAACTTCATCAGAGATAGTGACCCAATCCCCAAGGGTAATCCGTCCCTCTGAGATGGCATCCATAGCCAGAAGACATGTCATAATCTTAGTGGTACTTGCTATGGGATAGGGCATATCAGACTGATACTGATAGTATACTTCTCCTGTAGTTGCATCTCCTACCAGTACGCTGTTGACTCCGTAAAAATATCCGTCCTGCTCCAAATCTATAGGGGATACATGGAAGGAATCCTGTGTATTAATCTGCAAAAGGTCTGTATCGGAAACAGTGATGTCAACATCTAATATCATAGCCAGATCTGCCGCCATCATGAAGCAATCGTAATATCCTGAGGGCAGTTTCATAATCAGAGTATAGTAATTTACATCTTCATCATTAACCTTGAATTCGTTTCGTCGTAAAGAAATGTTGGGGTTTTCGTCATCTTCCCAAGGTTCATTTTCCACTCCCACGGGTACATAATTATTTCCTATGTTCATGGATACGGTATTACTTGTAATTCCCAGTGAAAAAGATTTATCTGTATCTTTAAGAACCATAGCCATATCACGCAGGGAAAGATAAGCATTGTTATCGTAACCATAATCCAAAGTTTTCACAGTGAATGCGGTTTCAATCTCAGTCTGTACCTGACAGATTCCGGGAATTTCGTAGCTTGCTTCTACTCTGACAGGAAGGATTGAGCATATCAGGATTACGCACAGTATTAGGAATCTTATTTTCTGTAGGATTATTTTCATTGTTCCTCCCCTTCCACTTGTTTTTCATACAAGATAAGAGATGTTTCTTCTGACAAGATTAAATTGTAATCATTACTGATATAATATTCGACCTTTATATCATCTGGCTGACCGTCGTCATATTGTCTGGTCAGAATACCTTCTGCAATTTCATAGGTGCCTCTTCCATCATACTGGGCCTGTAAATCTTCCAAAGAAGGCAGTAGCGCAGGACCGCAGGACATCAAATATGATACTGTAGACATTCCGAATGTCTCAGTTACAAGCGTTTCAATGTCTTCGCGGTCTGCGCTGTCAGTATATCCTGCCATGTGGAGCCTTTCTGCCAAAATCTCCTTAAATGCAAAAGCAAACGCTTCATAAGCCGCCTGATTACAGGCATCATAGCTTTCCTGTGATACACTGCACCGGAAGGTTCCCTCGGAGCGGGCAGTTTGTTCTAAAGTTAAATTAACTTGGATAGTCAGATCCTGCATATAAGACTCCATATCCTCTATGGAGACAGATACGGCTTCTATGTCCTGCAGCCAGCTATATGCTGCGACTGCAGCCTGTTCTGTCATGTCCAGATTTGCAGTCCACTCACCTGAAAGGTCCTCCATATCCGATGCAAAAAAGTGTAAATAAACCAAAAGAGCGGTGGAGATGCTTAACGTTATAAATAATAAAGTTAATACTGCATATTTTATGGTTTTCATAACAATACTCCTACCCGTAACAGCGGGCGCACTTTCCTGAGAAATGCGCCCGCCAGAAATTCCAACTATTCATATTAACTAATGATTTTCAGAAGATACGAGTTCTCCGTTTACGTAAGTGTCCGTACGTGTAACAATCTCCTCTTTACTCTCCTCATCATAACGATATACCGTTTCCGTATAGGAATTGGTATCTTTATCACTATAGACTACATCCGAATACTCATACAGCTTATTGTTATCATCATAGTACTCAACCCGCAGCAGAGTCTTGTGCTCGTTATCCCCGTAAATAGAAGTGGTATGATTGTAACTCGGCGTATTATTTATGTTACCGGAAGTTACAGAAGGAGTGCTGTTGATATTAGCATTTACCGCTGTTACTGTAGCCAAATTACTACCATCTGAAGTGATGTAGCCGTTAGCAGTTACCGCAGTGTTCGCTCCAGCATTGCCAGCAGCCACAGTTCCTGTTCCAAAATTGGTTATTGCCGCGTTGGTATTGTAAGCGCTTCTCTGTACTGCAATACTCGGGCTGCCGACTTTTTGCGCAGTCGCGATGTCTGCATAGCCATTTGCCGTACCATATGTGCGGTTTTCCGCAGCTCCAAAGTTTATATAGTGATCCACAATAGCGGAAATATCATTACCGAAAGCCGCTCCGACATCACCGTATGCCGCCGCATAAACCAGAGGATCAAACAATACTCCTTTAGTTCTGCCCTCAAAGACACCAACGGTCAGATAATGCTCTATATAAGCATAATCATTATCACCGAAAGCTGCTGCCAAATCGCTGTAGGCCGCCTTGTATGCCTCAACATCGATAATTAGGCTTTCCTTTCCGCTTTTTTTAAGCTCTTTTACATAATTACTGGTGGAAGGTCCGGCAGCGGATACGCTGAGCGTCGAACCGACAAGCAAAACTGCGGCAACTCCCGTTACAATTACTTTTCTAATGTGCATACTGTGTTCCCCTTTCCATTTTAAGACTTCTGTTAGGTAATCCATTTTCGATTTTTTACCTATTCGTTACTTTATTATATAATAAATGGATTTGTTTCGTCAATTGAATTGAGCAACCGACTTTAAATTCCTAGATTATGTGATTTTGGTTGTGCTTTTTTATGTTTAGCATATAATAAAAATGTGATTTAGACCGCATCCTGCAGAATCTGATACTGGCCAGTGGTCAAAAAATTGTGCCTGAAAAGACTCTTATTATCCTCGACGAGGTACAGGACTGCCCTAAAATTATCAATTCGATGAAGTATTTCTGTGAGAATGCACCGCAGTATCACATTGCCTGCGCCGGTTCTTTGCTGGGGATTGCTCTGGCGAAGCCATCTTCTTTCCCTGTAGGCAAGACCAACTTTATGCAGATTGATCCTATGACTTTCACGGAATTTCTGCTTGCCAACGGCGACGAAAAATGTCACATCAAGCTCCGCGTACGCTTCTCCCTGAATAATCTGAAGTTGGATGATGACGTACTGAATATTCCTCTATTTATGGCAGATCATGCTAATCGACTGATTGGCTTAGCATTGGAGCTAAGAAGCAGCTGACTAAGTACTGCATTCACTTAAAAAATCTCCAATTTTCCCTAAATGCTGACCTATGGAATGATAATGACCGGAATAGATTATCGGATCAAATTCAGTTAAATCGATACCATCCGTTATGTCAATATTGCTATCAATTTGAACATTTTTAATATCACAGAAAAAAGTATCGGACTCACCACAGGTAACAATCTTAGAAACCTCAAGCTCATATACCCATCTGCTGGCATCCAGTGTGGGTACTTTCACAATCTCACCTTCACTGACACCATAGCTCATTCCTGATTTTAAGCCATTATGACCGGAAATGCTGCCAAAATAATCCACCAGAGGCAGCATGTCCGTGCTGACCAAATTTGCTGACAGGCGCATCGTTTTCTTTACGTTCATCTTTGTTTTCTTTGTGCCAAACATGCTGACCACCAGTATACATCGTTCTCCATCATGAGTGACACTGAGCCATGTGATTGGTGCGAAGTCCGGATTCCCATTCTCGTCGTAAGTACCGATCAGGAATGTTGGCTGAACGCACATAGAGTGGTCAGCACCTACGGATTTTCTTTTATTCATGTGCTTTCTCCCTTCATAACACCCTTATTTTTCAGCATAATTTACAAATTCAGTTTCTCTATCATATTCCGCCAATTCATCCGTAGAAATATCTCCAATATCGTCATAGCTGTAATAGCGGCCGTGATCTGCCTGAAATTCAATGATACAGTAATCTTCATCATCCACTCCGTTTGGATAATATTGCTCATCGCCTTCATTCCATAACATAGCTTTATGTTCGTGGTCAAAGTGTACCGTAGCCGTTCCTGTAAAGCACACGCACCGAAAGGCCTGACAATTATCGAAATATAAGCAGGCTTTGTTATTTTTTAATAACGCCTGAGTATGCATAGAGGATGTATTTGTTGAAATAAAATGTCCGCCTAACCCTTTGTGCCAAGTGCAAAATACTCTTCTTATACCCGGATTCCCATCTTTATCCAAAAATCCTATACTGGCAACCCCGGATTCTTTTACTAAGTTATTAATTTCATTCAATGTCATATCTTTCTTTCCTCCTCTTGTCTCAATCATCATTTTTCTTATCCATATAGTACTATATAGTATTATTTGTGTCAATGCTTTTTACACTATATATTAAATGCATAAATATTTGGAATAAAGATACATTAGAAAATATAAAAGTGATTAATACTCCGTTAAAGTTATCAGGACGCACACATATAGAAAACAGTTTTATGTATATTTCTTCCCGCAATATTTTGGGAATTGATAGGATTGATTTAAATGAGTAGCGAATTTTATTACAATTCCTGCATATTCGCCAGCACCCTCTCCAACAGACCATCCAGAATATCCGCGTCCTCCTGAGTCATACCACGATAGAACAACTGATTCATTTTCTCAGATACCTGCTCGTACTTATCCTGCAATCCTCTAGCAGTGTCAGTCAGACAGATAATCACCTGTCTTTTATCAACCGATGAATTCTCCCTCGTAATCAACCCGGAGTTTTCCATTCGAGCCAGCATTGCAGTAAGAGTGCTCTTTGCCAGACCGGTCTGCCGCACAAGGCGGGCGATGGGAATGCCGTCCTCCTGCCAAAGCACATATAGGATTCGCCCCTGAGGACCATTAAATTCTTCAACTCCGCTTTCGCTGAGCAGCCGCTGGAATATCCTCCCTTGTACCTGTTTGATTTGTGAAATAAGAAAACCTGTTCTTGTTTCCATATATCCTCCCACTCAACATAGCACTATATAGAACCATCTACATCGATTACTATATCGAACTATCTTTCTTTAGCTAAGTTCCACTTATATTTATATCGTTTTTTCAATCTTTTAACTTTATATTTTCTAGCTCTTTAAAAATGTTTAGCTGATACTATGTAATATTTTAATAATTTAAGCAAAGTCTCGCCAATATTCTTTTTCATTCCTCCTTTATCTCTCCCGTAGCATCATCTAACAGAAATTCTCTTTCTTCCGACTTCTGCCCCAAATCAATTACGAGGCAGACCCTATGGTAAAGACTTCCGTTCTTCCATATCACACCATCATAATAAAGATAATCACCTTCCCATTCTGTCGACTCGCCGTCTGCCTCCCTTTTTGTTTCAGGCATGACATAATAATAATCCGGAAGCGTCACAGCCAGTAAAAGCTCGTACCCTTCCTTCTGCCATTCGGCATAAGGCAGCTTTTCCTGAACTGCCGAAGCTTCATCCTCTACTGCCACTTTGAGGACACGGTCAAGCGCTTCTCCGGAAGTAATTTGTGACTCTATTTTATGATCATAAATATAATAGGACATATGAAATATGCTGATTTCTGGGAACGCCTTATGCATCAAATGCTCTGAATCCGCTAAATCCACACGAACCATGCGGTACCCGTCCATGGCAATGACATAGCTTTGCCATGTGTCATCCTGCTCGTTTTGAATCCGCACATCATAACCCTCCGCGTAATTGTAATCGCCGACGCTTACACCCTTCGCAAAACTAATACTTCCGTTACGGTATTCATAGATATTCGTCTGTACTGTACCTGAACTGCTTCCCCATCCCACTTTTATCAACAAATAACCGGCCTGCATAAAAGCGCCATAATAAGGGTCTCCCCTCATCCCGCCGCTCTGGGCGCTGCCAATCCGCAGCGTGTGCGCCTGTTCCGCCCATGAGCCATCATTTTGCTGCAACAAAATAAACAAACGGCGATCCTCATAATAATCGCTCTCATGCGAATCAAAAGCATCACTGTCAACCACAAAAGCGATATCCTGCCGCCCGTCATTGTTTAAGTCTCCCTGGATAAAATCAACGCATCTAAACTCTTCCGCCTCAGGATAATGCTCTGCAAGCCAGTCCGCTACAAATGTCTTTTCCTCATCCGATGCGCCTCTATCCGTATAATCCGTATGCATAAGCATCGGAACTTCAAAGAGCGGCTCCAGGCTTTTTATCGGATTGCCAAATACCGCGGCATACATCAGCTCTTCCTTTCCCGCAAGCGGCGTCAAATCTTCAATAAGATTATCCGAAATTCCAACCTGATTGAGATGCGAAAGCTGCGCAAGGGCAGAAATATCCCGAATCTCATTTCCATCCAGTGCTAAATCAAACAGATTACTTAGATTTTCAAGTGCCGAGATATCGCTGATTCTGTTTTCGGATAAGCCCAGACGCTCCAATTTGTTAAGGCCCGCAAGAGGCGTAATGTCCGTGACAGAATTGCCGTTCAGGTTCACACCCCGAAGCTCCGTCAATCCGCTCAAAAAGCTGATATCCACAATACCGCAATACTGTATTCCCAAATCCTGCATTTTTGTGAGTGTACCCACTGCCTCAATGTTCTTTGCATTTTCATTGCCGGAAAGTGCCAGTTCAACCAGTTCCGGTAGCTTCTCCAATACCGCCAAATCATCAATAGGAGTTTCATACAGAGACAAGCGCTGCAACTGCGACAATTCTCCTAAAAACGAGAAGTCCGTTATTGTACATCGTGTCAGGAAAAGCCCTGTAATTGTATGCATCTCACCCAGAAAGGAAAGGTCGATGCACTCGTCCTTTTCGTAGTTGATATAAAGCTCTTCCAGTTGGGATAGCTGTGCAATGGGCGTAAAATCCGTAATATCGGAATCATCCCATTCATCTATATCAACAACAAGGTGTTTCAAATTTGGAAGAAGCGACAAAGACTTAAGCGAATAAATCGCATTACCATATGGTGCTTCTTCCAACACTATACTCTCGCAGTTTTTCAGTTTTTGTAAAACCATTTCCGGTGAGTCCTCTTCTACAATGCCAATCCCATAGCGCACGCGTTCTCTAAAACCTTCATCTTCTATGAGCAGCGCCAGAGTTTCGTCGGCATTCTCAGCTTCAGATAAGTCCGATATTGTTGCTGCTTCATCCCCGGTAGTAATTTTTCCTGTTTCTGTTGTTCCTTTCGTTTCTGTCTTTTCTTCCACGGTTTCAGACAGCGTTGCGGCATTTTCCTGCAGCGGCTCCATCCCCTTTCCACATGCGCAAAGAAGCAAGCTGAACAACACAGCGCATGACAATAATTTATATTTATATTTATTTTTATTCATTTTGATTTTCTCCTGTATGTCTTCAATGTAAAGCCTGTTTTATCAAATGCTGTTCTATAGTGTATATCACCAGATAATAGTCCGAAAGTACCTATTGTTTATAAATATCCGCAAACCATTCATAAGGAATCTCAAATGCAGGACTTCCGCTGGCTCCATGCTTAATCTCATACCTTTCATAACATAGTACAATCCCGTCAGGCGTCAGATAACATCTCAAATCTCTATAATTTTTCACCAAAACATTATTATCAAATGCATCGTTCCAGTAATCCATGCCCATCATCTCACAATACTTATAAATCGCACCTGTCAAACGTTTTATATAAATACTCTCTTCCACCGTAAAAAGATCATCCATATGCAGCATAAACCCTGTTTCGCGGTCAAAAATCAGGGGCATCGATTGCTTCCACTCTCTCATTCCGCCCTCATATCCTCCTCTGGAATAATGCATGGATATATATTTTTCTCCTATATATAAATTGCAGTACTCATGCTCTCTGCGCCATGAAATCCATTGATCCTGCCTCAGTTCGCTCATTTCCTGAAAGAAAGAATCTTTATCTTCTAAAGCAAGTTCCAGCAATTTTTCCATCTGCTGGTTTAGCTGCTCATAAGAATCCAGTTTGGAATTAAATTTCGGAAGCGTAATACTGAAATGTCCATAAACAGAGCCGGCTTCCCTTGTTCCGAAAGTTTCTTCATAGTATAAGTCTCCATCCGCGTCCAGATATTCTTGCACATTCTCATCTATTCTTCCCGGATAATAAATGTCCGCTTCATGCAAAAGAGACGTATCCAAAACCAACTCCTCTGCCGTTAAAGGTTCCATATCCTCAAATATAACAAATGTCTCCCCGTTCAGGATATGCCAGAGGACGCCTTTCGTTTCAGATTCATAATATCTTGCAAATACCTGTCCGTTTACCAGAAAGATACCTCTGTTATGACTCCCGGAGTACCAAGGATAAGTATCTTCTCTGCTCTGATAGCCATGATAGCCATTCTTTAACGTTTTATTTCTATCTGCCAGAATTCTATCTTCTCCCGTTGTTAAATCTATCCTGCGTATTTTCTCTTCATTTATTACATACGCCTGTCCGCGCGCTATTGTAAGATGCAGCACATCTGACGCTAAAATCTCTTCTTTTCCCTGTGCATTCAGACATACCAACAGATCCTGATTTCCTTCCACTAAATATAAATCTCCCTGATAAGGAAGTATATCCCATATCCCATCTTTTTTATATAATATTTTCTCCTCTTCTTTTCCATCCATACCGCTCTTATAAAGCACAAATTCGTCTTCATAAACCAGATAATAAAGCCATTCCCCATCCGTCGCAAACTCCATACATACTTTAGGAACCAACAATTCGCAGCCGCTTCCATCCAAATTCATAGAATAAATATAACAGTCATCCTCCGCCGGTTCCTCTGTCAACAGATAAAACGGGTCATATTCCCTGTCGTAAACAGAACGAAAATAAACCTTATCCTCCAAAACGATCAGTTCATGCATAGGAAAATCAGAAATTTTCTTAAGTCCGCTTCCGTCTGTTCCTACACAGTAAAGTGTCCTGTTGTCACTGACATTTATAAAATAAACCTGATCATCTCTGACGTATATAGAGCCCGGAACCTGGTCAGCCACTACCTCTACAGGCATTCCTGCCCCTTTCGTGCGGCATAAGGAGTAATTTTCCGTCTGACTTCTATAGTAATAATACCCGTCCGAATAAGTAATGCTGTTTCCCTGATTCAGATTTTGAAGACACTGCACATAAAAGTCATCATCCTCGCCGTACAATTCGGCTGTAAGATCGTTTTCCTCTTTCGTAGTCTGTACCGAGATTTTCTCCTGCCGGCTTTCCTGACCTGACTGTGAGTCTTCTTCTGTTTGTGATTCTGTTTCTATCCGTAATTCATCTTCCTGTATCAATTCCTTTTGCGGATTTGACTCTGTCTCTGTACTTACTCCCGTACTGCATCCTGTAATTAACAGCAGGATAGCTAATCCTATGCATCTTTTCACTCTATTCATTCCCATACCTGCTCCCATCTGGCCGCTTTAGCGGACAATCAGATGATACCGCATGGATGCATCATTTTCGCATCATTAATACATCATTTTTGCATCATTTATATGCATGACTAAAGCAGTTTTGAGTGAAAATCCCGGTTGAAGTGCATTATAAAAGGGCTGTCGCACTAAGATTTTTCAATCTTTAAAGCGATAGCCCCTTTTATTTACAAGAATCAATAATTCTCCGCGCTTACCTCAAAATATGCCTGTGGATGTGCACATACAGGGCAGACCTCCGGAGCCTTGGTTCCTACCACGATATGGCCGCAATTACGGCATTCCCATACCTTCACCTCGCTCTTGGCAAATACTTCCGCCGTCTCCACATTATTCAGAAGTGCACGATAACGTTCTTCATGATGCTTCTCGATAGCCGCTACCATACGGAACTTAGATGCCAGCTCAGGAAAGCCCTCTTCCTCGGCAGTTTTAGCAAAGTCTTCATACATATCCGTCCACTCGAAATTCTCTCCATCGGCTGCAGCGTTCAGATTCTCCACTGTGTTCCCGATGCCGTTCAGCTCCTTGAACCACATCTTGGCATGCTCTTTCTCATTGTCCGCTGTCTTGAGAAACATCGCCGCAATCTGCTCATAGCCCTCTTTCTTTGCCGCAGAAGCGAAGTATGTATACTTGTTTCTCGCCTGAGACTCTCCGGCAAATGCCGCCTCCAGATTCTTTTCTGTCTGTGTTCCTGCATATTTTCCGCTCATCTGTTTGTCCTCCTGAATTTTGTTATATTAATTTTTTATGAGTGTACCACACTTTTCGATAGATGACCATATGATTATGCTTATTTTTTGAAATTCCCAATGATACTGAAGGATTAATCAAAAAATTTCAATCCCACAAACGGACTGCTTCCTGTTCCAGCTTACAGTTCTCATCAAGCATGTACGAAATTACATCGCCATAATCCTCCGTTTCTTCATGCTGCATCCGCTCTGTCAGCTCCTCCTTTAATTGAAGGAGCCTTTTTCTGTCATTGTCGGTCAATGGCTTTCTGTCCCCGCGATATCTCTGAAGCGTCCTCGTATCCATATACAATGACCGAAACGGAATCCCTGTCTTTTTCTTTAAATGCTCCAGAATGTAAAAGCCTCCGGCGTCGATATCTCCGAAATGTCGGTATTCTTTCTCAGGATTCCGTTGATATAGATATAGGATGAAGTCTCTTTTTACCTTATTGTGGAATCCGCCCAGATAAACGACAAAATCATCCTCCGCTGAATAATCATGAAAACTGGTAAGATTCTCCACCGTGACCACACGCTTCCCCATGACCGTAACGTCTTTCAGACTCTTGACCGATTCCGTAGACAGCGCAATATCACCTTCCATCAGGGACAAATCAATCTCCTGCTCATCTCTTCCGATCCTTATACTCCCGTTTCCTTTCATCATCACATAAGTCGGCGTATTGACAATTCCGCATTCCTCCAGTACACAGTCACGCTCCTGGTATTCTCCATACTGATACAGTAAAGCCTCTACCTTGTGCTTTAGCTGCCCCATTCTTTTGGAGTCGTGGAACATCTGTATGGAAAAGTTACGGATAAATATCTCCTCCTGATTCTCCAGAACCGCTTTTACTGCCAGAAGCAGTTCGCGATATTCTTCCAAGTCATGATTGTAATATTCCACATTTAGATTTTTTTCAACCCTGAGCCGTTGAGCCGCAATATACTTAACTAACGGAAGCCAATGTTCTTGACCGGATTGGTTCTGCCGGCAGGGCTCGTCACCTTGACAGAGAACATCCCATATTCGCACAAGCTCTTCCTGCTCTCGCCTTTTTGGCATCCTTCCCAACATTTCATAGCAGACATCCAACTGGTCCGGATTGAGTGTGACCTTCTTCAGCACACCCTTTTTCCGATACTCCGGTATAACCATCCCCTCGGCACACAACTCCTCGATTGACTCATTAATCTGACAGAAATACTCATACTCCGCATCATCATTATATTTGGGGAAAATCTTTCCGACACTAACGGAAAAGCTTTGTCTTACCTGATTGTCTCCCCGGAATGTCCGGCTCCTCTCATAGGAATCCAAAAGATGTTCCAACATTTTCCTCTGCAGCCTGTCCATCACAGATCATATTCCTCCACAATACTGTTTGACCCCACACGAATCGCAGTCAGAACCGTTCCAACCTGCTCACCGATTACCTCAATCTTCGCCGGCGGCGTCGCCAAAATAACCTGCAGCCCTAATCCATTGAAAAACTCCATCATGGACTGAATGCGTTCATCATCCATCTTATCAAAGGCCTCATCCAGCAGCATGATCCTGATACTGTTCCCGTATCGATATAACTGATAAAAAGAAGCTGCAATTGCCACATAATAAGGCACCTGTGTCTCACTGCCGCTTTTTTCTCCGTAAATGTCAGAAAAGCGCTGTATCGAACCGTCCCGCTTATGTATTTCAATATCATAATCCAGATAAGAACGATAATCTGTGTATTCCTCCACAATCTTCTGACCATTATCGTCCTTTGCCATCAGCTTGTCAAAAAGATCGGCCATTTCCTCCCTGTATTCTTCCTCGAAAGCGCTGGTCCAGAGATTAATGCCCTCGTAATTATTCTCTGAGGTAATCATCCTGTACAGTCCTTCCTTATTCTTGTCGAAACTGATTTTAAACCGGTAGCTGTCGTCTCCATAATAAATACTGTCCAATGCCTTGTTCAAGCTGCGGAATTCATTCTTCGCGCTCTCAATATTTTCTTTCATCCTGGAAAGAAAATCACTCCGGAAAATCTGTTCGCAATCCTCTTTGGCAAGCTTCAGCTTTTCTTCGTACCTCACGATTTCCACGCTCTTAAGCTTCTGCAGAGCCTCCCGATATTCTGAAATACCCGTAAGCCCCATCACAAAATCAAGAGTAAATTCCTGATTGAATCTCATCTGCAGCTCTTTCAGACCCGACTTGCCGTCCAGCAGTTCCTCCCGCTCACGCAGAAGCTGCGACTTCTGAGGCGCATAATTCACTGCAATGACCTGTGCGCTCTTGCTCTTTCGATTCTGCCTGTACTTGTCTTCCGCCTCATTGTAGACTGCACCATCCCTGTCCGCTTGCTCTTCCAGTTCCGTCCGCAGGCTGTCATACTCTTTTTTTCGTTCCTGCATATCATTTCTGTGATTACCGATCTGATTCTCCAAGCGCATGTTTTCATTGTTGAGGCTTTTTTCCTCTGCTCTTTTTTCGTCACGATCTTTCTCTTTAGCCTCCAGTTTCAGCTTCAGTTCGATCAGTGTAGGGTCGCTTGCTGCCTCTTCTAATTCTGCCTTTGCTGATATCATTTGTTCCTGAAGTCTATTTAAACGTTCCGGCACATACAGGTACAACTTCACGATTTCCAGACTTACCTTCTTCGCACTTTCCTGAACTGCTGTATACAGTTGGATTTCCTGCCTGAGTTCGCTCCGTCTTCTCGTCTTTTCCTCAATCTCTTTCTTCACATTCTCTATCTGCGTCCTGTAAGCATACTGTCCGATAAAGGGATTCTCATAGTCCCTGGGATTCAAATGTCTGACCACATATCCCTGATAGAGCATACACTCAGGCGTCATGGCAATGGAATGCTGTTCCAGTTCATGGACATCTATGCAGCATTTCACTCTTCCCAGTATATAATTCGCATATGACTTGGCGTATCGGTTATCGCTTTTCACCACATAGGCGAGAGAATCCTGCTCTGCCTCCTGCTCTGTGGGAAGCTTACGGCTGTTAATGATACCTGCTGTATGTATGTTTTTACGGTTTTTATCATAAACCTCCAATGCCACATGATAATATTCCGGCTCCACAACCAGATAGAATTTCTGCGTATTAAGATATCCCTCTATGGCATTGCTCCACTTCACATCCGTAATTTCCAACAATTCCGAAAGGAAATAGACCGTGGAATGAATCCCCCTGCGTACAAACTCCTTCTCCACCATCTCTTTCAGTTTCCTCGAATATTCCGGATAGGGAAGCACTCTCTTTTTCAATTTCTTCAGCCGTTCCTGGCATTCATTTATCTCTCCGGAAAGTCTGTTCATGTCTGCAGTAAGGAGTGCCCAGGTTTTCTGAATCTCATTTTGTTCCTTTGCGGCGAATGCTTCCAGTTTCTCAACCGTCTTCGCCTTTTCCTCCTGATCCGCCGCCTCGCCTATCTGCTCTGCCTGTTTTCGCTTTACAGGCTTATAATCCAGTCTTTCCAAATCCCTCAGATAATCCATCAAAAGACGAACCTGTTCCTGCAGTTTCCTTTCGTCCTCCTTCTTCCGGCGGATTTCATCCTCCAGTTTCTCTATCCGGCTCCTGGCCTGCTGCAAAAGAGCATTGGAATGCGTCGCTTCTATGTCTACATTAATCGCCAATATCTGATTCTCCAGATCCTTGATCTGCTTCCCTAATTCTTCCAGAAATCCGCGGTTAGACTCCACTGAATGACTCTTAATCCTGATCTCTTTCTCCAGGTTCTCCACATTCATCTGCACGGCATCCCGATTCGCAATTTTAAGCAGAATATCGTTGATAAGGATACTTCTGTCCTTCTCTTCTATCTCATCATACTTACCGAGAATTCTCTCCAATGCGTCCTGCTGCCTTCTGGAACGCTCCAATATATGCTCCAACTCACTCAGTGTCTCTATATTCTCCCGCAGTGAAGCCACATCCACCCGTTCTTCCGACAAGACAAATTTATTGATAAACTCCTTCACATTGTCCATCGGCTTAAAAGCCAGAGATTTTGGAATAATGTCAAAAAATTTATCATCTAAATTCCCAAGACGTCTTTTAAACCGATCTTGCGCCGCATTTTTCTGGTCTATATATGAAATCTTACTATCCTTCGCCCGAAATTCCTCCGCCAATGCGGCACGCTCTCCTGCCATGAAAGAAAGTTCTTCCAGCCTGCATTCCTCAATATACCATCTTGTTATGACCGGGCTCTCCTCGTCTCTGGAAAGCATATGTACGCCCAGCACAAAGTAACGGTCTCCCTTTTCCTCATAAAATTCCAGCGCCACATTGGCCGGCACTGCACCCTTTCGAAGATATGCCTCACCCACATTGCCGATCTTACAGCGGACATATCCTCTTAAATCTCTCTTTCCTTTCTCATTGGCCGCCACGTTGAACCTGCGTGTGTTCGTTGTCAGCACCAGCTGTATGGCATCCAGTATGGTGGATTTTCCGGCAGTATTCTCTCCGCTGTTCAACGTCGAACCATGAAAGGATATTCTCTCATTCTCAAAGTAGTGCCAGTTAATCAACTGCACTCTGGTCATAATCTTCTTCTGAGTCTCCATCTGCGTTCCCTCCGGAATACTCCCTCAGTTTCTGTTCCGTCATCGTATAATACTCATTGATATCCTCCACCGTCACCGCCATGAGAATCGATGGATAGATAATAATCCTAGCATCCGGCTGGCTTACGTCACTGTCCAGATTACGAATCAGGTTATATCTGCGGAACAAACTGGCCATATGCCGCTCATTCCCCTTGTCCAACAACGGTTTCGCCTTAATCTTAAGCATCGCATACTTCTCTCTGATCTCTTCCATGAGAACAGTCACTTCCTCTGTGAAAGTTCCCAATTCCTTACGCTTTTCCACATACAGAATACGGAGAATCAGCAGATAGACACTCTCATATTTGCCAAGTGCCAGCCTCCCCGTCCCGAATTGGTTCACAATGCCGATCACCCCCTGATCCTCATTGATTTTCAGTTCGTACCCCAGCAGGTCGAAAAATGGAATGAACAATTCCCGATTCTGTCTTACGAAAATATATTCTTTCTTCGTGTCCTCCCGCTTCCGTAGCAGAAAGCATTGATTTAACAGTTTGTTAGCCGCGACACGGAATTTCTCTTTCTGTGCGGCGGATTCCATTAATTCTTCAAACATATGTGAATCCTTTATACTTTCATGAAGATTTATTTTTCAAAATCATGCTAAAAAACTCTTAAATATATTATAGCTCTATCTCTTCTTAACAATATCAAAATATGGCAGCGAATATCCCTGCATCTCCACTTGTTTTCCGCTTCGGATGATTTCATAATTATTGGATCGGTTACCGGAATAGATACTGATATAGATAATCCGAATCAAATCCCTGACGGATTCCACCGGCACCTCCGTAACCGACATCTTATCCCTGTCTCCTAACAAATTTACAACATACTCATTGATATTCTTGCGGGAAAAGCGGTTTCGGTTCTTTCGCTTGAGCGCTTCTTTATACAATAGCCTGTCCGACTCACTCATCTGCACCTGATTCGAGAATCCGCTAATTGTGTCTATTTTCTTAGTGACTGGAATTGTCTGTAGCGATTCCGGTGAAATATAGTTTTGCGGATACAGGGAGAACAGCCTCTCAAAGGATTCTTCCTCTTCGTTGTTCATCTGCCGCACATACAAATCCATTATTTTGGACAGCTTCCCTTCCAGATTATTGCCGGTTGCCAGCAGAAACCGCGCCCGCATCACCGCGCTGCGAATATATCGCGCATGCTTTCTGTCAATTTCATCTATGATATCATCCAAACGATAGAAGGAGGACTTAATGTCAATCAGCATGGAGATTACCTCATCATATGCCTTCTCCCGATCCTCAATCTCCTCCACCTCCATGTAACCTGCCGTCGCCCGCTCCATGATCTCTGTGCTTTCCATTATCCGCTCAATACGCTCTATGATCGCTGTCCGAAAATAAGAAATGTTCTCACTGGTCTTCATTCTCAGATATGCCTTTGATCCGATATTCTTGTGATACTCAAAGAAGTGATCTAAGATTTCTTCCGCATCCATATCATTCGTCTGCTGATCCATGTGCCGCTTAATGCTGGCATTCAGCTTCTTTAACTCTGATAAAAGACGTTCTGTATTCTCCTGTACACCCTTAATAATCAATTCATAAGGTTTACCGTACAATTCCTCGTTCTGTAAACTCGCATGAATCTGCGATATAATTCCCTGATACTCCGCCTCTTCCTCCCGAATGATGCGATTCATGCTATCAATCACAGGAATCGCATATTCACACAAAATTACATTAATCTGGTGATTCGTCTCCTGCTCGTATTCTATCCAGCCGCACTTCTTCAATATGGCTATGACTCCGTTTGCCTTCTCCCTCGCATCGGATACATAGACCTCATCATCAAAACTCATCTCTGTATCATCAGCTTCAAAGTAGTCCGTCAATTCCCTGACTACGATGTCCCGATTCACGCCATAGGAAATTTCCGGTTTGAAGGTATTGAAAAGCTGCATAATGCAATCTGCATACTCCTGCCGGTATTTACTTGTCAGCGGCTTAAAAAAATCGGCTGGTAGAATATCAAATAAGGTTTTCATGACGGTTGTAATTATTCCTTCCTGCCAGCTTGCTTTATTGCCGATTATATCGTTTACTATATCTTGTCAGATTAATTATATCTAAAATATATTGCTTATGCAACTACTCTTATCGGAGAGTTACAGTCAATTCATGAGGTCAACAACAATATAGTCTGTTTTGCCCTGCACACATTATGTTTAATTTTACCTTAATAATGCTTTTGAATATTCATCTTGCAAATATTTCGCTACATTCCCTGACTTTATTGTGGCGATAATCCCTTCTTTTGTCAAAAGAACAACAACTTCCTCGTCACGCGTAATTCTCAATAGTTCGTTTTCAAAATCACCTGTAACTCCATTCCATGCAATAAAAAATCCCAATTTGCATCTTCCATTCCTGTTTTTCATTTTTTCAATAAATACATTTAATTCCTGACGACTAACCTTTCGCTCACAATTCTTACATTCACACAAAATCAGGTTACTCTCTTTCACAAATAACTCGTCTTTTGACTTATTGAGAATCCATATATCTATTTCTTCTGTTTCTGTTCTTGCATTAGGCTGGCACTGAAATCCTTCTACTTCAGAAAAGAATTTTAACATCAATTTTTCCAATGACTTTCCGTGTTCAAAATTATTTATTGCTTCTTTACCAACAGCTTCTATCAACTCATCCCATTCATCCCTTGGACAATCCTCATCCATTTTATCCTCTGAATTATTTTTTTCTTTTTGGATGCCCTTTACCAAAGGCTTCATATCCCTTTTAACAACCAATTGTCCTTTCGAAAAATAGGTTGTATCGCCAACAACATCTTCCCCACTCAAATAATCTCTTAAAGCTTTGGCAATATATGAAACAACAATTGCATTCGTTGCCTGCGATATATAACGATACATCAGCCTTTTATTTTTATAATTATTATATTCATATAATGCCAATCCTTTTAATCGTGCCATTTCTACATGTGTACATCTTCTCAGCCCCTCACTATCACATAGAAAGTTTTCAAATAGACATCCATTCATGATCAAATTTGATTCATATAGTTTATTCATTTTACGAACATAAATCTTTTTTTCTTCAAACTCATAATTCTCAATTTTATTAATTTCTCTGTACCATGGATCCACACTTTTTTCAAATAAATAGCCTCTCCCGTCCATATCATTCTCATCGTAACGTGCTTCTGGAAAATAAAACTCTCTATTATCTAAATCTTTTCTGATTCCAACAACATATGTCCTAACATCATAAAATGGAAGTCCTGAATAACTTTGTCCTGCCAGTCTTTTATAATATATATGATAACCCATATTTGCATAGCAATCACATATCTTATACATGTTATTTATTCCTAACCCAACAACTTCCAACACAATTGCTTTTGGTTTCTTTTCATACACAAGATTTATCATATGCTTATTAAGCGGATGATGATCTTCTCCTCTCTTTTGCCCTACGATATTAAAACCATTCAATAGTATTCTGCCGACAATTATATCAGCATCTCTGATTTCACTTGGATTCATAAAACATAAATCCTGGCATTTTGCAATATTCTCTCCAAATATATTATTATAAATGCTTACTTTTTCTTTGTCTAAATCTATGGCTTCCTTTATCCGGTATCCTGCATCCAAAAAACCTTTTGACATACCACCTATTCCACAAAAAACATCTATAATACTAAATTGTTGTTCCATATATTTCATCCCATCAATTATGCATCTGCAGTTTACTTATTACTCTTATCTATCTGTTCCAGTCTCGCAATGCTATTCATAAAATCCTGTTCCACAGGAGAAAGTAATTCTTCCTGTTTTTTCTTATATTTATCATACTCCATATGTGCTTTCTCTATCGCTTGTTTATGTGAAACCTGTCCTTTCGTTGTAAGAATTTCCCTTCTTGTCAATTTCAAATAATCATCAATTGTTTCCAGCCAGTCTCGCATATACATTGGCTCATGATTAAGAGCCTGCACTTCCGCAATATCCAAATAGGCTGTCACTATTTTGTTTAATGCATCCAATTCCTGTTCATTCAAATAATTCTTTGCAATTTCAGAATCAGACTTTTTAATTCTTTTTCCTTCCCATGAAGTTAATCCCATATTTTCTTTTTCCGCATCAGCACGTTGAAATACTACTTCTGCTGCTGTATGCTTATGGGCTGCCCAATGCATTTTATTTTGTACCTGTTTGAAGAAAGCAATCGACTCTTCTGCATTTGGATCATAATCTATACTGGTAGAATATATTTCCAGAACCTTTCTCCAAAACACCTTTTCTGATGAACGAATGTCCCTGATTCTTGCAAGCAGTTCATCAAAGTAATTACCTCCACCCAGCCTTTTTAACCTGCTATCATCAAGAGCAAAACCTTTTTTCATATATTCTTTCAAAATGTTCAATGACCATATTCTAAATTGTGTACCACGCAAAGATTTCACACGATAACCAACAGAAATAATTACATCCAAATTATAAAAATCGACCTCATAATCCTTTCCATCAGAAGCAGTGTAGGCAAATTTTGCCCACACTGCATTTTTTTCTAATTCGCCTTCTTTAAATATATTTCTAACATGCTTTCCTATAACGCTTCTATCACGTTGAAACAGATCTGCCATCTGATCAATAGACAACCAGACCGTATCATCTTCAAAGGTAGCTTCTATCTTAGTTAATCCATCTTCTGTCGTATACATTAGTATATTTGAGTTGGGCATTATTTTTCTTCCTTCACTTGATTTTCTCATTTATTACTTCGTCAACATTTTCATCTGTCAATAAATATTGTGAAACGTCTTCTATCTTCTGCGTTTCAAAACCTGTCAAAAGCTTTATTTCTCCCAATGTCAATCCTCTCTCAATCAAATTAGCTACCCCATACAATGCCACTGTAGTTGGCGTAAAATTAGTGATGTTCATTTTTTTCAGCCTGCTTTTTAACGTACCTAACATACTGTCAGGGGTCAACGGAGTTCCATTACTTTTTGTAAACAAACATATTCTATCTTCATACATATTTAAGGTACAATATTCCTCTAAGTCTTGACAGATGTCTTCAGGTAGATTTATATATATACTGTTCTCACCATTGTAATTCACCAGCAGATTACCTTTCTTTCTGTCAAAATCGCATCGTTTGAAATTTATAACTACTTTTTCCTTAAAGCCATATGTTACCAAAAGCCGATAGATAATAGATTGACCCAATTGATAAAAATTTTGATTGCGTAAGAGCGCTATCTGCTCATCTACTATCTTCAGTTCCTGTTCTCCATCAAAAGGAAGATATATTTTCTGCTCCAATTCATTATTCAAATTAACACAAATATCATGCACAATTTCTTTTCTTCTGCATCCGGTCTCCAAACTTTCACATATAATGTCATTCTCTTTCAAATATCTGTAAAAAAAATCCATCGCCGTCAAAAAACGCTGAACCGCTTCTATGGACGTGGCCTTCTTGCTTTTTTCAATATAAAGTCTGCACGCTTTTTTTATATCGAGAATATCAAGATGCTCTTTAAATAATTCTTTTAGAGAATACTGTGAATAGTATGAATCACAATAATCTAAAAAGCTATTGTAACATGTTCTGTAATTAGGACGAATCTCCTTTATTGTTTTATAGTAATCGTCTATAGTTTCCCTCAATTTCTGATTCATTTGTACCTCCAGAACCACAAACGCAATATTTCCTTTGTTTCATTGTCATCATAACACTTTCTTTTATTTAAGTAAATACTTTCAAAATAGAAGATTCCAACAAAACTTCAAAATATGCTCTTTTTTACTCTGGCAAACTCGCACTGACACACAGCGCTCCGTATCCAACTCTCTCATTAGGATATACTTTTTCTCCCCTTATCGGTTTTGCGCCGCTCCGTAAATATGCCTTTACCTTTTCACCATAAAGATATGGATCGTTGCCATTTACAATTCCCCACTGCATCAACAGCGCTGCCGCTCCCGTGACAAACGGCGTGGCAAATGAAGTTCCTGTTACAGGGGCATATGTTCCTTCTCTGGTCGGCGCTAAAATGTTGACTCCCGGAGCAGTAATATCCGGCTTTACTAAAGAACCGTCGATGCGGCTGCCAAGTCTGTCCTGATATAGATATCCCCTGCCTGAAAAATCCGCATATGCCTCCAGCTGAGTCTCATAAGCCCCCACTGTAATTACTTTTGAGGCTGTGGACGGAATAGTTAATGTTATATCCGGCGTAGGTCTGACGAATCGAGTCTGCCCTGAGCGCACAGTTTCGGAAGGAAGGTACAGAGTATAATTGCCGGTCACTGTTTTGACGGGTTCCAAAACAAATGTCCATACGCCGCTGTTAATATATCTTCCGTTTCCCCTCGGAAGAAAATCGAAATAAATTTCCTGACTGGTCATGTATGGCGCTGGTTCACCATTATATAAAAGGATCCTTGTCTGCTCTAAAATAAAGGTCTGTTTACCAGCTCTGCCGGTATTTATATTAAACTCTTCCCCGTTAGGAGATTTTAACCTAACATTATAGATATCTGCGTAATCTTTCCAGAGCTGGACATTCAGCCCTGTTTCATAATTTCCTACCACCAGTTCCACAATTGCCTGCGCTTCTCCTACCGTACTGCCTCCCGCATGCCCGCCGGATGCTCCCTCATTACCGCTTCCCACACAGATGACGCTCCTGCCTATCTCCGAAACATTATCAATAAATCTCTCCAACAGCGAAGTGCCGTTATGTGCACCGTAGGTATTGCCAAAACTTAAGTTTATAGAAATAGGTCGGCGTAAATCCAAAGATTTTCTGACTACATAGGTTAAGGCACGCATTAGCTCTGTCGTCCTCGGAAACGAATTTGCTCTGGGAGTTCCAAGCTTCACAATGATTAACTCGCTTTGCGGAGCAACACCTTCATAGACGCTTCCATAGCCTTCTCCGCTTCCCGCCGCTATGCCTGCCACCGCTGTTCCATGCCCCGATGTATCTACACTTGGAACCAACAGATTTCCATCAATCTCCGAAGAGGCATTCAACGCTTCATTAATCTGCGCTCTGTCAAATTCTACTCCTGTCAGGAAACCGGCAGGTGGTGCATAGTCTTCTTTTCTTTCTTCCGGAAGCAGATTTCTCATTGCAATCTGTTCCCATACCCGCTCAGCCTGCAATGTCTGATCCCATAGAAAGAGGATTCTGCTCGTTCCGTCCGCATTTCTGAAATCCCTGTTACGCCATGAAATCCCGGAGTCAATTACCGCCACTAAAACCCCCTGCCCCCGCAGTGATGAGACAACAGAGTTTCCAGTCAAAATACATGATGCGGTTTTCCCTTGCAGAATATCAAAAAAAAGCCGCTTAGGTTTCTCTATATATTCAACTTCTTCTACCGCCGCCACAGCATCCATCAAAGACTCGGGCACAATCAAAATAGCATATCCCGCTATCAACTCCTCTATCTGTATTAATCTTCCTCGTGGCAGAGCCAAAAGAGAGGACAGTCCTTGTTGCAGATTGCCATGATATTTTATGATAATCTCCCAGGTATTGTCCTCTTGTTCATAACCAATATTCAATTCCAATGATTTGTCACGCTCATCCATCGGAGTTTCCAATGCCAGATTCAGCAGATTTTCAAACTTCTGGGAAGCCATAAGCGCTCCTTTTGACTTATATAGTCAAAATTATACATTATCATATCTATTCTATGAGCATGATTTTCTTCATATGACTGTTACGGCATAACCATTCAAAAATTTCAGACACTCGCCTGTTCCTCCTCAAACGGCTTCATCTCTAAGCTATTTTCTTCCGAAACTTTTTCTTCTGCAACATTTTCCCCCACAATCGAAAGAGTCTGTTCCGGTTGTTCAGAAACATTTTGTTCTGTATCTTCTTTTTGTTTAAAATGTTTTAAAAACTTCCAGAATTTCCGTTCCCCTTTTTCCCGGATTTTCTGTTCTCTCCTGATTTCTTTCTGCTCTTTCCTGACTTCTTTCTCCACAGTACGCTCAATATCGCGGATATTCTTTTTCGCATCCTGTACCTTTTTCTTATCCTGACGGTAAGGGTCATATATAAAATAAGATAACGTTCCTGCCAATGTTACTAATACACCAAAAATAACGGCATATTGAAGCAGAAATTCATATGCTTCATATTCCAGAGCAAAGCATACGAACATACCCAGCATTACCGGGAATATCAGCATATAAAGAACCCGGCAGATAATATCCAGTATAGGCAGCTGTTTTTCTTTCCTAAACAGCAATGTTCCCTCCACAGCCGTGTATGCAAACATCAAAATGCAGACATCCTCTTTGAAACCAAACAGCGCTCCGCACAAGATAGTCAGCGCGAGGGACAAAAGGAACATCACTGTAGCTGCTCCCCTATATAGAGCATTTTTATACTCCTTCATTCCGGTAAGCTTATCCGCTGTGATTCCATGCGCCTCATAAATCTGCATATTTATTTGTTCCTGAAATTCCTGATTGTATTTCCTGACATCTTCTGTCTGCCACATACTGTCATCAATGGTCTCACGCAGACCATCAATAACCTCCTGTTCTTTCATCAGGTATTCCAGCCTTGCATCTTCCGCTGCACGCTGCCGCTCCATCTGCTGTTTTATGTATGTTGTCTTCTGTACTTTCAAGCTGCTATCCGGATTCACATTTTCGGATAAATTTGAATTTTCTGACATACTTTTCACCTTCCTTTATCTCCTGTTATAGGGCAGTAGAAATATCTTTAATCAGCCAGTCGCTGCTGTATCACATTAATCGAGCGAGGCTTTATCACAATATTATAATCAGTATCCGCTTCAATTGTTTCTGTATACGGATAAACAGCTTCCTTTTCATCAAAGGTATTTTTCGCATAATAGCTGTCTCCCGTAAGTGTCGTTATTATAGCTTTACTGCTCATTTTTGTGTCTATGCTGATATTTATGTTTACTTCATTCTCTGAAAAATTCACAAGCTTTGTTATAATCTCTGCCTTTTTGGTGTCCATCGTACAGACAGCCGTTATATGTGGTATCTCCGCAAGCGCTTTGTGATGTATAATATTACCGTTGAGAGCAATTTCAAATGTGTCATTATCGGTAATTATCCGAACCCTATTCTCCTTATTTACCGTACACTCTACATTATCACATATTATTTCATTCGACCAGCCATTATAATGTACCACCCGGCTTTTGCCCTCTGCAATTATCCAGTCGTAATGATTTTGATCCTCGCCATTAAGTCCTGTGTCCCAAAAACGAATGTGTATTCTTTCGTTCTCAGATTTTATTACTGCTGAAAAGATTTGCATATTTTTTTGAATATCACCCACAAGCCCTATGCCTGTACCTATATATGATTTATTATCCGTAACATTAATGTCTCCATCAAGAGTACAAATACTTTCACATGGCTTATTGTCAATATAAATATCCGAAACACTTATCCCGTCTTCAAAGAGTATGCTGAATGCTCCCGTCTCCATCTGCCTGTTCTTTTCGGTTTCAACTTCATATCTGCATACATAATCTCCCCTGTTTTCCGCAAACATTTTCAGCATATAGTAGCTTGGAATAGCATAATCCTCGTGGTTATTAAAAATTATCAGATCAGGCTCCCACACCTTATAGGCAACATTCTGAAAAAGTGGAGCATAGCTTGTCATACGAACTTTGTCCTGATTTCTTTCAATTCCGGTCAGAAATGCCGCCTCACCTAATGCACCGAACAAATTTCCTTCTTTGCAGCCAATGGTTGCCGCATATTCACCGCAGTATATATCCACTCCGTTTCTGTCTATATTATCATACATTACAGAATTCGCAGCAAAAAAATCAGGTGAAGAATAAAAATGTTCATCAACCATTTCCGTTTTCAGTCCACTGCGTTCGGTATGGTCAGTTGAAATATATATTAACTGCGGAAACTGTTCTTTCAGCCTGTCATAAAAATATTCATAGCGTTTACTGTATTCACTGCCCCAGTTTTCATTACCGATTTCCAAATATTTCAACACTGTAAAAGGCTCAATATGTCCGTTAGCCGCTCTTTTAGCTCCCCATTCTGTATCGTAAGGAGCTGTTGCATATAAAACAGCATGTACGGTATCTTCGTAATACTGCCTGACCAGATCATCATCAAAATAGTCGGGATTTCTTCCCTGACAAGTCATTCCACAATTAAATACATACATAGCGTCTATTTTTGCATCTTCACAAAATTGCAGAAATTCGTGAAAACCAAGTCCATTAGTAGTCATATACGACCAAAGCAGCCAATGCGGTTTTCTTTCCCATACAGGTCCTATCGTATCTTCAAATCTGAAAGCAGTTTCCTTAGTAAATCCCTCAACAATACATCCGCCCGGAAATCTGAGAAAAGATGGCGCTAACTTTATCATTCTTTCCGCTAATGATTTCCGCAGTCCGTTATTCCGTCCCATAAATGTATCCGTTGGAAAAAGAGACGTAAACCCTATTGTAATGGTTTGCACAGAAGAAGAGTAAATTGCAAGACGTCCGTTAAAATCCTCTGTAATACTTGTCAATTCACATTCATACCTATCGTAATCGCCGCATACTGTAAAAGTATGTTTCGCATATTCTTCGCCATTTTGAGATGTAAGCAGTACAGATACCTCAACCGTTTCATCCGCTTTTGCAAACATATAAAATCTGTATGTTTTCCCATTTTGAATAGGTATCCCCATAAATCCGTCATTTTGTATATATCCGCCATTAAAATTCACTTCCAATGCCCGCTTGCGGTTTTTGTGCAGCGTGTTCTTATCAGTAAGTTTCATTTCAGCTCCACTACATGCAGTCCATGCCGCTATTTTCTCGCTTTCACAGCAATCAAACGAAGAACACCATCCAGTCGGCGAAATAATCAGCTTATTATGAGGATCATATGTACACCCCTGCGGTATAATACCGTCGTCAAAGGCTCTATTTCGTAATAGTTCAGCGTATATGCCGCCATCTCCCGCCCTGTTTATGTCCTCAAAGAATAAACCGTAAAGGTTTTCCGAAACATCTGTGAGTTTTTCATTAGCATTTATTTTTATGCTGTACATATTATTATTCCTTTTATTCATAACCAATATTAAGTTCTAATTTTCTGCTACGTTCATTACTGCAAAATTTATTATATCCAATCATCTCTGTAAGATAATAGCATAATCACCTATCATGTACGCAAGACAAAAATCATTTAGGCGATACCGGATTTTCAGAATACAGAATATCCCACTTTTTGCCCGTGTAATGATAATTCTCTTCATTCCTGGCATCTCCGTCCACCTTATATTCCCTCAACTCTATTTCACCGTATTCATGAGTATAAACTGCGGAATAATAATAAAACCTTTCTCTGTCTTCTGTTTCGCCTATATCATAAACCGTTCTTCCATAATCCTGATAATCAAGTGAAAATCCATTGAGTATAGTCGGAATAAACTCTGTGTGCGACACTGGCGCATCTGAAACTTTAAAATCTTCATCAGATGCTCCTGCCGGCTTTACGAATAATATCGGTACTGCCGTTTTCTGAGGCAGATCCAGTCCGCCGCCACCATGATATCCGTGGTCGGCTGTAATAATAATTGTGGAATCTTCATAAATTCCCAATTCGCGCATTTTGTCCGCATATTCATTTATAATTTCAAAACTTCTTACCGCACATGAATACCAATCACTAAAATCTGCATGTACAGAAGCAAGGTGATAAAAACGGAAACACCCATCTTGTTCACCAATACTGATTCCATTTTCCGTAAGCATTTGCGCAAACCATGCATCATTAAAAAGCTGAAACGGCGCAGCATTTTCGTCCGATTTTTTATCATCAGAGTCGTATTTAATCACTCTGTTATTTATATCTGCGGCATCATACTGAAAACGCGCTTTGACAAGATAAGGCATGTCCCGGTAAAGCGCTATTTTCATAAAACTTTTTATGACTTCCTTAAAATTTAAGGGCAGGCTCTTAAAAGCATAATTACAAATCTTTGGCTTCATGCTATCGCCAATATAATTCGGATAAGTATATAATCCGATTTCTATGCCATTCTCATATAAATCAGGTAAAAAACTGCTGTCTTCATAAGCCTCATTCACGTAATCATGCGGCTCTTTATCAAAATAACACATATTTCCTGTCAACAGGTATGTAATAGATGGATAAGTTCTGCTATGTACACTGGTTGCATCCGGATAATAGGTAAATCCTTTTAAGGGAAGCAAAAAATCTTCATTTTCAGCCAATATGCTATCCATATACCGTCCGTCAAAGTAGTCCAGAATAAATACAATTACGTTCTTTTCCTGCGATAGCTCCAACATACCCTCAGTAGAAACATAACCATAATTTTTGTTTTCTCCAAATAAGGCATCAGTTGTGAGCAAAAGCGAAATCAACGCTACCAATTGAACAGCGACCAGAGAAAGAGAAATAAACTTTATTACTTTTCTTCCCTTATCTTTCAAATAATATTTTACTGCAAAAACTATTATAAAAATGCACATCCAGATAAAAAGATTAAAAATAATGGTTTTCTTTTCCCATCCTACTTCCTGACCAATTAAAACCTGCATTTTTCTATTTAAAAACATGGTCTGAATATAGCAGCACAACGTAAAGGCAAAAATAAGCGAAGTAATTATCTCACATAATTTATCGGGAAGCAATGCTATGAAAACCGTAGAAATTATAAGATATCCTAAGGCCAGGGCTGACAGCATCCACCAAAAGTCTGAAAGACCAAATCTAAAATCACTAATATTGGAAATAAATATTTCCAGCGGTCCGAATACAATCAACGTGAATGCCAGACAAAGGTTAACGCAACACCCATAAATCATATTCTTTTTAAAAGTTTTCATCTTATTTCTCCTCAGCAGTATATAATTATATAAAAACCTCATCACAATGCATCTTCTAACCCTGCTCTTGAATTTACGGTCTGTAGTTTATCTATATTGTTCATTCTGCAGCTGCTGCCTATTATACTGCAATGTATACAAATCATAATACTTCCCTTTGAGATGCAAAAGCTGCTGGTGGTTCCCCTGCTCTATAATCTGTCCATGCGACAGCAGGATTATGTTGTCCGCATGTTGGATAGTGGAAAGTCGGTGCGCCACAATCAGCATTGTGCCTATATTCTTCATTTTTTCCAGACTGTCCTGAATGAGCAGTTCCGTCTCCGTATCTATGTTGGCGGTTGCTTCGTCCAGAATCATGACAGACGGTTTGTGGATAATAGTACGTGCAAAAGAAAGAAGCTGACGCTGCCCTGCTGAGAAATTATTTCCTCTCTCACGCACAACCTCGTCC
>JAIDPH010000028.1 GCA_029062885.1 Lachnospiraceae bacterium | reverse complement strand
AAAATAAATTTAGGGATAAATGTCGAGGGACATAACAGATGATTAGGAATCTTAAAAATCTTATAGAGATATTCACATATTTATATTGCCTGGCGGAATTATTTGGAAAGAAGTTTAAAATTAGTATTCATGCGGTGGTATTGGTTATATTATTTATGTTTATTATGGTAGGTCTTGATAATTATGGCTTTCCTGAATACATATATTCATTTGTTTATATTGCATTATTTTTGTATGGGTTGGCATATTATAGGGAAAATGTAAAACTTACATTAGTAAACTGTTTTCTTGCGTATGTTGTGATAGCAGCTTTACAATTAATAATGTTTTTACCACTATATTATTTATTCTACACGAAATATTGGAACATAGATATGAATGAGCTTCTGCTTAATTTTGTTAATTCTTTGATTATCATAACATGTAGTCATAAGATAACTTTAAAGCGCTTGTCAGATTTTTGCATAAGAAAAAATAAGTTGATTGTAGGTGTTGCGATTTTTGTTATTTTTGGATTTGCTTTTAATTTTTATCAGATGAAAGAAAAAGGTATAATAATAACAGAAGTATATGTTCAAATGGTATTTTTTATATTAATTTTTATGTTTGTAATATATGAGTGGCAGAAATCCAGAGTGGATGCAGAAAAGAGGAAGGCGCAACTGGAGATGAATCAATTATATTATGATGCTTATGACCGATTAATTATGTTAATCAGAGAACGTCAGCATGATATAAAGAACCATATCAATGCTATATTGAGTATGATATATACTACTGACAGTTATGATGAACTGGCAGCAAAACAGAGAGAATACTGCGGTTGTATTATGGAGCAGAATGAAAAAACAAGACTTGTGCTGTCAGCTGAGAATCCGTTAATTGCAGGTTTTATATATAGTAAGGTACAAGAAGCAGAAAAAAGTAACATTAAAGTAGAATATCAAATTGAGATCAAAAAAGAAACCTCGATAATTCCCGAATATGAATTGGTAGAAATGGCGGGTGTTTTGATTGATAATGCAATAGAAGCATTAAGCAATATGGGTCAAAACGCAAGTGGTGATAATTTTGTAAAGAGAATATATGTTTCCATGAAAGAGACAGAAGTACAAGTAGAAATTGTTATAGCAAATACGAGTAATTATTATGAAGAAGACATGACAGAAAGATTCTTTGAAGCGGGCTATAGCAGTAAAGGAAACGGAAGAGGAATAGGTTTATCGAAATTAAAGAGTATGGTAAATGAGAGAAATGGAGAGATAATAGTAAGTAACGAGGATATTGATGGAAGAAATTATTTGATGTTTACAATAAAAATTTCAAAATTAAAATAAGAAGAAGTCCTGACATGAGGACTCCTGCCTATTTTGAAGAGTGGATTAGTCTTCGACGGGAAAGTTCGGTTCACCAAATAGAACTAGGCTGTGTGAGCCAATTCGATACATTATTGTATAACCAAGACAAATATTACAAATAGTAAAAAAATTCCTCTTAAGCCAACTTTTCATTATACCTCACCTCCTTCAACATTTTTGCTATAGCTAATTGAACCACATGTAATACGATGGTCCAAAGACTAACAATAAGATAAGGAACATTAGGAAAGAGAAAAAACAATACCGCAACAATAAACACTACCTGAAAGCTTTGTATCTTTGCTTTCTTAATAAGATTTTCTGCCAAGGCAGGTCTGTTATTCAATATAGGTCCAATCATATAATCCAAAACAGCACATACCAGTAAAATCGGATACACGACCAGAGGATGTACGGTAATTAATGCCGGCAGTATATTTATGACTGTGTAAAAATATGCAAATGAAAATAAAAAACATGACCAATATTTCTTTAGATGTATTCCACCGGTTTTGGTTCGCAGCAGAATAAGCGGAACCGCAGCAAATATAAATTCTATAAATTTACCTGTAGCATAGAAAAACATCATGAATATCAATGTTTTACTCAAATCATAGAAAATTCCGGTGAGAGAAAATTTGATTAGTTTAATCTGGTAGTCTGTATATCCATATTCTGCCTGAACTTTATTCAAAAAATGATCCATCTGAGTTTCTCCCCTTTCTTGTTTCGTTGTGTTTTCATTCTAAAACAAAAATCCTGAACCTTTATTTTTTCCGCCTGAATTAACAAATTTTGCTATTAAACGACAAAAATTGCTAAAAAAACGACCAAAATTGCCATTTTTTCACATTAAGGCGCCAGCTCGATACGAAAAATATGCAGTTTAGGCAAATATCTCTTATATTTGCAGTTTTTGCGCAAATATGAAAAGTGTAACGGATTTATATTCTTAAGATATTTGTTTGTAAAAGAAGGGCACATGGTGATAAGGATGACGGATTACTTATATATGGGCATACAGTATTTTGCTGCTTTATTGGAGATGGGATTTTTATATATATGGTTAAGAACATTTTCTGAGAGACGGAAGCTTAATCATGTAATCATATCGGTTGTTATTTTATGCTCTGCAGCAGTCAGATGTTATACGAATTATATGGGGAACACAGCGCTTTCAATGACACTTGAACTTGCCTGCTGCTTTCTGATTTCGATATTGCTTTTTAGTGAGCGATACAGGAGTCTGTTTTTCTATACCATTACCAATTATGCGCTTGGAGCATCTGTAGAATGGCTGTTTAGCCAATTCCTGAATTTAGCAGAAATGCGTTGGTTAGTCCTGATTATTTTGCTAAAGATGGCTTTACAGTTTGCGGTATATTATTATATTTTACGCAGGATTACTTCGACGAAACCACAATATACATGGAAACAGTATTTGATGTTTTGCTCGATTCCGATAGCTGTCTGTAGCTTCATTGCATGGATTTGTACATTGGGAAACTCATATGATTTGAATATCGAAATGAAAATTGTGCTTGCCATAGCGGGAGCAGCCTTTATTATTGCTGATTCTGCCGCAGTTTATTTACATGAGACGCTTAATACAATGATGATGAAAGTGAAAGCATTGGAAATGATAAATAAACGGTCGGAATTGGAGGCAAAGCATTATCAAAATATGGATAACCTGCATGAGCAGTATGACTCATTTATTCACGATATGAAGCATACGATGAGGACGATAGCTGCTCTGGCGGAAGAGGGAGATTGTGAAAAGATAGGTAATCTGATAGATAAAACGAGGATGAATATTGGAAATATAGAACAGAAGATGATATGCAGTAATAAGATATTGAATGCTTTATTGTTAGAAAGAAAAAGTTATGCGGATGATAACAGTATTGTGATGGAGGCGGATATCAGGGAACCTCTATACTTTCAGGAGATAGATGAACTGGATCTTATTGCACTCATGGGAAATCTGTTGGATAATGCTATAGAGGCAGAGAAATATGTCAATAAAAGAGAAGGAATTCTGCTTAGCATACGGATGGCGCGAGAAGGAAGGCATATTATTATTCATCTGGAAAACAGCTATGAAGAAAAGCATAACATCGGAAAAGTCAGTATAAAACAAAGTATGCAGATAGGAAATAAACATGGAATAGGTTTGAAGAACGTTAGGGATATTGTGAGAAAATATGGCGGAATCATTGAAAACGAAAAGAGCGAAGGGAGATATCTTGTAAAGGTCATCCTTCCGGTTCAAAGTGAGTGGGAAGGACAGAAATCCTATTCAAGTCCTGCACCATCATATTTGCAGTTATTATCAAAGTGACGTAAGTTAAAAAGCAATTGCTCATTGCATAATAATACAAAATAAGGTAAAATTTCTAATAGGAATTTTACCTTTTTTAATATTATTCATAATGTTAGGAGAAAACCGATGAAGATAACAGTAGCGGGTACCGGATATGTCGGATTGGTTTCAGGAGTCTGTCTGGCTGAAAAAGGACATGATGTAATATGTGTAGATGTAGATGAGAACAAAGTTAAATTAATGGAATCCGGGGTGACTCCAATTTATGAAGAAGGTCTGCAAGAGCTTATGAAGAAAAATATTGCAGAGGGCAGGCTTGGCTTTACGACGGATTACAAAAGTGCATATAAAGATGCTGATGCTATATTTATCGGGGTGGGAACGCCGGAACAGCCGGATGGCTCTGCTAATTTGAGCTATATAGCGACAGTTTCCAGACAGATTGCGGAATCTGTTGAAAGGGATTGTCTGGTGGTTGTTAAGTCCACGGTTCCTGTTGGAACAAATGATAAAGTGGAGCAATTCATACATGACTTTTTAGTCAGGGATGTAAAAGTGGAAGTGGCTTCCAATCCGGAATTCCTGGCACAGGGCTCAGCGGTACATGATACGCTTTATGCTGCGAGGATTATTATTGGTACAGAAAGCAGTGAAGCGGAAGCGACATTGAAGAAAATCTACGAGCCGTTTGGAATTCCGATAGTATCGGTAAACAGACGTTCTGCGGAAATGATTAAATATGCATGCAATGATTTTCTTGCATTGAAAATTTCATATATGAATGATATTGCCAATTTGTGTGAGCTGGTAGGTGCGGATATTGATGCGGTAGCGGAGGGCATGAGTTACGATGCCAGAATTGGGTCCAAATTTTTGAATGCAGGTATCGGATATGGCGGAAGCTGTTTCCCTAAGGATACCAAAGCATTAAAATATCTTGCGCATCAGAACGGCTATACGCTGCGCACCGTAGAAGCAGCTGTAGATGTGAATGCCGAGCAGAAGACCAAATTATATCATAAGGCAAGCGGTCGTATGATTACTTTCCAGAATCTCAGGGTGGCAGTTTTGGGATTGGCGTTTAAACCGGGTACTGATGATTTGAGAGAAGCGCCATCAATTGATAATGTGGAGCTTCTGCTTGAGAATGGAGCGGATATTTATGCGTATGATCCGGTGGCGGATAAGAATTTTAAGTCACGCTATCCGGAAGGAAACATATCAAAAGGCTCTATACACTATGTAAATTCACCGCAGGAAGCGCTGCAGGATGCTAACATTTGTTTTATTTTTACAGAATGGAATGAAATTAAAGAGGTTCCGGCTGACGAATTTAAGAAATTGATGAGAACTCCGCTTGTATATGACGGACGGAATGTGTTTGGCGTTCGAGAAATGAAAGAAGCCGGAGTTGAATATTACAGTATTGGTCGTTGACTTATTGGGAGAATTATATGAATTCATTGGATATTAGCAAAACATATTTAGTTACAGGTGGAGCCGGATTTATCGGGTTCCATTTGTCTAAGCGACTTCTGGAACAAGGAGCCGCTGTCATTGGCTTCGATAATATGAACGATTATTATGAAGTGACATTGAAAGAGGATAGGCTGGCGATTCTACGGCAGTATGAAAAATATGTGTTCATAAAAGGCGACTTGGCTGATAAGCAGGAGATATTCCGGATTTTTCGGGAATACAATCCACAGATTGTAGTAAATCTGGGGGCGCAGGCGGGAGTTCGATACAGCATAGACAATCCTGACGCATATGTACAGTCTAATATAGTCGGATTTTTTAATATTCTCGAAGGCTGTCGCAACTATCCGGTGGAGCATCTTGTCTATGCGTCATCCAGTTCAGTTTACGGCGGGAACGAAAAGATTCCTTTTTCAACAGAAGATAAGGTGGACGAGCCTGTCAGCTTGTATGCAGCGACGAAGAAATCCAATGAGTTGATGGCTTATTCTTACAGCAAACTGTATGGTATTCCGGTTACGGGGCTTCGTTTCTTCACGGTGTATGGTCCTTTTGGAAGACCTGATATGGCATATTTTAAATTTACTAAGAAGATTATGGAAGGCAAACCCATACAGATATATAATCAGGGTGATATGTACCGTGACTTTACTTATGTTGATGATATTGTAAAAGGTGTGGAGAACATTCTGTGTAATCCGCCAAAGACAGATGAAAAAGGAGCAAGCAGCAGACTATATAACATTGGAAACAATAAGCCGGAAAAACTTATGGATTTTATTGAAACATTGGAAAAATGTCTTGGCAGAAAAGCCGTCAAAGAATTTCTTCCTATGCAGCCGGGTGATGTATACCGGACATATGCAGATGTCAGCGGATTGATGAGGGATTATGATTTCAAACCGGATACTACTATAGAGGAAGGACTTAGCCGTTTCGTAGAGTGGTATCGGGAGTATTATAAGGTAAATTGATTAGAATGAGTAAAATAAAACAATTATATGAAAAGAATAAAGATTTTATTATGGAAGTAATTCACTTCTGTATCGTCGGAGTTATCAATACTTTGATGGGGCTGGGAATCATAGAAGTATTATATAACCTTATTCACTTGAATTATTGGGCCTCCAGCGGGATATCTTATTTTATAGGAGGCGTTTTTTCCTATTTTGCTAACGCTAAAGTTACTTTTAAGGTGGAAGGCAAAGACAGGGATAAGGGATTACCTTGTCGGTTCGCGATTAATATTATTGTCTGCTACCTGATTGCATATGGTATAGCTAAACCGTTAGTAAAGCATGTTTTGTCGGCACAACCAACAGTTATTGTAGAAAATGTCGCAATAATAATTGGTATGGTATTGTTTACTGTTATGAATTTTTTTGGACAAAAATTTTTTGTATTTAAAAAATCAGGAAAAGAAAAGTAGGAAAAGAAAGGCGCGATTTTATATATGGCACACATAATCGGTATTATTTTCTGGCTTTTGGTTATTCCTTTTTGCATCGGACTTTTACCGTCTAATTTCATATCGGAAAGAAAAATCAACCCGGGAGTGATTCTGCTTGCGGGATATATGCTTATGTGGGCAGCTTTTGAAGTGATTACTATTCCGGCGGTGATTTGGATTCAGAACGAAAATTTTAATTTTGTTTTAAGATGGTTTATGATTGTTTCCATTTTGCTTGCCCTTACAGGCATTTTTATATGGTATATGAACCATAGAAAAAAGGAGAAGAGGAGTATACGGCTTAAATTTCCTGATATAGCATCTTTAAAGCGTGGTCTTGAGGCAAAAATTGAGTGGCTGATATTTTTTGCGATTGTGGGTTTTCAGCTATACATGGCGGTGACGAGGGTTTCCTTTGATGGTGATGATGCCTATTATGTGGTTCATTCCGTGATGACACAGCAGTCCGGAACAATGTATAAGTTTCTGCCATATACGGGCTGGACGACATCGCTGGATGTCAGGCATGCCTTGGCGGTTTTTCCGATGTGGATTGCTTTCGTAGCAGTGAAGGCAAATATTCATGCAACTATTGTATCGCATGTTATAATGCCTCTTTTATTGATACCACTCAGCTATTTTATTTATTATGAAATTGCGAAAGTTCTATTTGCATCACGAAGGGAAAACATTCCTGTCTTTATGATTATTATGGGAATGTTTCAGATGTTTGGAAATGTGTCGATTTATACAAATGAAACTTTTTTCCTGACTCGCACATGGCAGGGAAAAGCTGTAGTTTGCAGCGTCATAATCCCGATGATGTTTTTGCTTTTGCTGTGGATTTTTGACAAAGAATCAGGGAATAGAAAACAGCTCCCGGGACTATGGGTTATGCTGGTCTGTCTGAATATGGCAACCGGAATATGCAGCTCACTTGCTGTATTTGTTTTGGCAATGCTGCTGGTTGCAGCGGCATTGTGCTATATGGTAGTAGAACGTGATTTGAAGATACCTCTTAAGATGGGACTCACTTGTATTCCAAACGCAGTTTATGTCTTGATTTATTTATTATTATCTTAGTATTGATTGTTAGGAGCGATTTTAATGTGGAGTACTTTTTTGGAAAGCGTAACTGTCTTTCAGAACTATGTAGGATATCATCAAAATAAGTTTCTGTTTGGGATTTACTTGTTTTTTCTGTTGTATTTATGGAAGGCGGAAAAGAATAAAAGGTTTCGGATACTTTTTGTATATGTTCCTACATTATTGCTCGTATGTTTTTTTTGCCCATTGTTCCACGAAATATTTAAAGTACTGCTTAACGAAGAAGAGACATATTATCGCATGCTTTGGCTGTTGCAGATGAGCATGGTAAGCGCATATGGGGCGTTGAAGCTATGCGAAAGATATAGAAAGATTATGCTTGCCGTTATGTGTATTGCTATAGTTTCATGTGGCAGTTTTGTTTATCAGAGTGTAAATATTTTCAAGGCGGAAAATTTGTATCATATCCCGAATGAAGTCGTTATAGCAGCGAGCTACATGGAGCCGGAAGAAGGACGGATAAGAGCGCTTGTCCCGGCGGAGATGATTCATTTTATCAGACAATACACAGACAGAATCACCCTGCCTTATGGCAGGGAACTTCTGATTGACAGATGGAATTTCCAAAGCGATTTGTATGAGGCAATGGAATTGTCTGAGGTAATCGAAACTCCTTCGTTTGTGGAACTTACGAGGGACAATTACTGCATGTATGTAGTTTTAAGAAAGGACAGACAGGTTAGTGAACCGTTGACTGATTATGGCTTTGAATTGTTCGCACAGACGGACAATTACCTGATTTATCTGGATACAATCTGGGAATAACGGTCCTATTCCTCGTCGAAAATACAGTCTACAAAGCGCTGCGCAAGCAATTCGCGCCCCTTATCATTAAAGTGGATATAATCTGACATATAATCTTTATAATTATCTTCATTAATACTGCCATAGAAGTTATCAATTATGGAGACTCCGTTAAATTCTGCGACATCTATTTCCTTAAGAAGATAATGGCTTATTGTACCATTGCCATAGTTTACTTTATCACCGTTTTCACCGTCGGGAGTGAGACAGAAAGTATGGGACATAACGACAATCCTGATAAACGGATAGGTTTCCTTAATGCTGCTAAGGGCATGGTTGAGAGCCCCACTGTATGCAACAATGGAATAAGGGTTATTCGGGTCGTCGCTGCCTCTTTTATTGATATAATCGCTGCCATCATACATAATGCAGATAATATCAACGGTATTCATATCGAGATTTTCAAGCATTTCTATTGTTGAAAGGAAGTCAGGGTTCTCATTGTGCCTTTGCGCAACAGTTTTTATATTAGAGAAATCTCCGCTGCATATCGCATTTGACAGATATGGCATACTGAATGCGTCTATCCAATCGTTCTCATCATAAGATGCGCCTGCCGGAGTGATGCATGAACCTGCAAAGGAACCATTGTAAACAGTTGCTCCGGTTTTTGACGCAATAAGCTCCGCAAGACCGTTTTTTTCATCTCTATATTGAGCAAAAGGATCGTTTCCCAGGCAAAGAATTGTAGTTACGCCATCATCTTCATGTCCGTCGAGGGCATGTTGTGCAAGCGGAAATATAAGGTCCAGTGGCTCAATATCAAATTCATCTGTAACATTATTGGGGTCGTAATCGGATGGAACGCCCTTGTTCCACTCATAAAGCTTGAAGACGATAATAGCAAAAGCAATAGCAATTGCAGATAAAATCACAATGTGCGGATTTATATGGAAATTAGATTTTGGGGTTGCGGTATCGGTATCCTGTTCGCGAATCTCCTGATTAGATATATCATTTTTCATGTCCTGGCTCATAGAAAACCTCCGTTCTCTTCTTAGTATTCTGAATCCTTATTCTTTTAGAATTATGTCCAACTATATTTATATTTTACTATGAATTTGTATAAAAATCCATTTATTCACAAAATTTTAAGAAAAATATAAGAAAGAGTACTGCCAATGTTGTATTCACATTGGCAGTACTCTTTCCCGGACTGCTTGATTAAGTAGCAGATACCGCATTGTCCATCTTGGTCTCGCCCGTAATGGTATAGGTAATGATTGCATTTCCCTGAAGCTGGCTATGAAGTTCTTTGTACCATTTACTATATTTATACATACGATAAGTGGTACTTAAGCTCTTAAGTTGTACATCATCTTCAAGACGTGCAAGAAAAAGCTCGCGTTTTTCCCTGTTCATGGATATGTATTCCATGTAAGGAATCTTAAGTTCGGTAATGCTTTCATTACAGTTTGGGCAGGAACGTTTGTGTCCGTTAAGCATATGGACACGATGGCAACGCTTACAATAGTGCATGTACATCATGAAAAATTCCCCTTTTCTCAGTTGATAATGTTGAAATTGTAATGTT
>JAIDPH010000279.1 GCA_029062885.1 Lachnospiraceae bacterium | reverse complement strand
CTGTTATATTATGTGTGGCGCGTTCGTTACAAGGTGCAGGGTGGAAATGGATTAAGCGCCTGTATTTGTCTGCTTGCAGCTTCAAGAATCGTTCTATGCCTGTTTCCGCAAAATGAATGGACATCCGCGGATGCACCGTTGTCATGGGGGATATACAGAAATATTCCGTTTGTATTGCTTGGGGCGCTTATAATTATTCTCTTTTACAAAAAAGCACATGAAACAAGCGATAGGTCATTCCGGTTTATGTGGCTGGCGATAGTGTTAAGCTTCGGATTTTATATTCCGGTAGTGCTTTTTGCGGATGCGGTTCCTATGCTTGGTATGCTTATGATACCGAAGACCTGCGCTTATGTGTGGGCGGTCCTGACCGGATATTATGATATGAAAAGAAATATGCAGTAGAGATTGTAAAAATATGGAGGAAGATATGAAATATAGAACTGACCGATATGGTAATCAGATTTCGCAGCTGGGCTATGGCTGCATGAGATTCAGCAAAAAAGGAAATGCCATTGACTATGAAAAAGCGGAGAAGGAAGTCCTTCTGGCTATTGAAAAAGGCGTCAATTATTTTGATACCGCTTATATTTACCCTGGCAGTGAGGAGTGTCTCGGCCGGATACTGGATGAAAACAAATGCCGTGACAGAGTATATATTGCAACCAAGCTTCCGCAGTATATAATTCGTTCTGCTGCGGCAATTGATAAAACCTTTAATGAGGAGCTTTCCCGTCTCCGCACAGACCATATTGACTACTACCTGATGCATATGTTCACAGATTATGCGGAATGGGAGCATCTGAAAGAACTGGGTATTGAGGACTGGATCAAACGGAAAAAAGAAGAAGGAAGCATACATAACATCGGTTTTTCCTACCACGGTGATACGGAAATGTTCCTGAAAATTCTGGATGCCTATGACTGGGATTTCTGTCAGATACAGTATAACTATCTGGATGAGCATACCCAGGCTGGAAAGAGAGGGCTTCAGGCAGCGGCAGGTAAAGGCATTCCGGTCATTATTATGGAACCTCTCCGCGGCGGCAAGCTGGTCAACTTACCGGATAAAGCGAAAGAGATACTTGCGTCTGACAGCAATGGCTATACGCCCGCAGAACTGGGGCTGCGCTGGCTGTGGAACCAGCCGGAAGTCAGTTGTGTGCTATCCGGCATGAATTCTGAGGATATGGTGAATGAGAACATCCGCATTGCATCAGAGGCCGAGCCGGGACATTTGACAGAAGAAGATATGAAGATTGTCGAGCAGATTAAGCAGGTCATCCGTGAACGGGAAAAGGTAGGATGTACGGGATGCAGATACTGTATGCCATGTCCTAAAGGAGTGGATATACCGGGCAATTTCTATTATTATAATCTGATGTATATGGAGAAAAAGACCTCCGCCCGCGTTGAGTTTGCCCAGAACATGGGATTGCGTAAGGAACCCGGTTTTGCATCACAGTGCGCCCAATGTGGTAAATGTGAACAACACTGCCCACAGCATATCAATATCCGTGAAAAACTAAAGGAAGCCGACCGCGACCTAAGGCCCCTGCCTTATAAGATTGGCATCAATGCAGCACGTAAATTCTTGATTAGATAAATAATATGGTGATGTTAATATGAAAAGGAGTATTCCGGAAAAACTGGATGCTCCTTTTTATATTGTTCTGCTCAACTACTGGTTGATATTTTCAAAAATGACTCTATAAAGCGATTATTGCGGCTGTATAAGCGGCATGATATATTTGAAATATGATAAAAATGAACTTGGAAAGGCTGGATGACTTATGCTGAACAAAGAAGAAATCGGTAAAAGAATTGCTTTTTTTAGAAAAGAAAAAGGTTTTACCCAAAAGGAACTTGCTGATTTTTTGAATATTTCATATCAGGCTGTATCGAAATGGGAGTTAGGAAAAAGTCTACCTACGGTTGATATACTGTATGAGATTTCCAGTCTGCTAAATGTGACGATTGATGAGCTGCTAAATGAAAATGAATGGAAAAACAGGAGTATTTTATATCGGGCTTCAGGGCTGGATACTGAAAGGTTACATGCCTTAAAACATGAAATAATGAAACTTAACTCAAAGGACAAGAGTATATTGTCCGCAGATTATGCGGATATCTGTATGTTTCAAATAGATACCTCACAAATGAAAGAACCGGTATATTCATGTGTTACCTGTGTGCCGGGTTCAAAGGAAAAATTAGCAAAAGACTATAGATATAATCAGGAAATTTGTGCGGATGCAGCGGCAAGTGCCATAAACCACACGCTGCAGCATGGCATTAAGCCGGTGATTTTAAAGGCAATGGTAATCTGTGGAAATTATAATCAGGAACAGCTATATCTTATGGCTAAGGCCTTTCGGGAAATCTGTGATAAAAATAATGTATTATTTACCGGAATGGAGATTGCTGCACAGCCGGTCAATCTTACCGCAGAAGATTATGGAGTAAGCGCTACGGTGGTAGGAGTACAGGACAAGGATAAACTGCTGACAGGGAGCCTTTTGGAAAAAGGGGATGTATTGATTGGCATTAAGACAGAGGGCATAGATGGAACGAACTATCCTTTTGTTAAGATAATGTTGGATAAAAACCCCGGACTCTATCATGCCAAAATTGACGAAAACAGATTTTTTCTTGATGAGCTTATGAAAGCAAACTCAGCATTTGCGAGAGAAATAACGGCATTACAGGAAAAAGGATATTTACGGGAAGCTTTTCGTATTAGTAATACCCTGATGAATGAGGGAATATGGCGTGGCATACCGCAAGGGTTAGGTGTGTGCATTGATATGTCTGCGCTTCCTGTCATGCCCCTGCATCAATTCCTCTTTGAACAGGGAATGATTGGGGAAAATGTGTTTGCACATCATTTTAATATGGGAATAGGCATGGTAGTGGCTGTGTCGGAAAAAGACTGTAAAGAAGCATTAGAGGTTATTGGGCAGTTTTCGGAGTGCTGGCGTATCGGACAGGTGGAAACTGATGATGGACACAAAGGTGAAAAAGTATGGAGCAAAGGGAGGATATCATGGCAGTAATCTTAAAATATGTCGGTAAACACATAAAATTAATACTTCTTGCCCTGTTAGCAGCAGCTTTATGTGCCGGCTGCGGTGTTGCCGGTTCCGAGCTTTTAAAGTATGTGATTGACGGCTTGGAGGCAGGAACATTAACAAACATAGGTCATATTACTTTTATGTGTATCTGTATACTGATAGCCGGAGCAGGTTCGGTTTGGATTACAAGGTATGCATCCGGAGGTATGGCAACTAAGATACTTAGGCAGATCAAAGATGATGCGGTAACTCATATCACCGGAGTGACAGCAGAATTTATGGCGAAAAACCGCTCAGGGGATATTCTGTCCAGGCTTACAGATGATGTGAATCGGATAAGTGGTTTTGTACAAGATGATTTAATTCTTGTAATTATGAATCCTTTTCTAATTGCCTTTTATTTTATATATCTGCTTCATCTAAATTTGCCGTTATTTCTGCTTTCTATAGTGCCTGCAATAATATGTCTGCCATTTGGCGCCTCACTGACTACAAAGTTCAAGTCGGGCTCAAAGGCATATATGCAGTATTCGGCAGATGTTATCAGTACGTCAGCAGACATAATAGGAGGTATGGAGGTGGTTAAAAGCTATTCCCTTCAGGATACTCTTTTAGATGATTATCGTGAAAACGTGCAAAAAATGACGGATATGGCAATCTGTAATGATAAGAATCAGTATAAAGGACGTGCGTTTTGGATTCTGTCCGGCACGTTTTCTTCCATACTCTGCCTTGTAGCGGGAGGGTGGTTTTGTATACAGGGAAGATTGACAATAGGAGGTCTGGTGGCATTTTTTGCTCTTTTGCCAAAGATGGTGGAAGTCATTAATGACATGGCATATAGGACTTTTAACAGCAAGGTGGCATTAGCGGCAATAGAAAGAGTGTTTGAAATATTGAATACACCGGTTGAACCGACGGGGAGCGAGGTATCCGGAATAGAGGATGCTCCTGCGATAGAATTTAAGGATGTGTCGTTTTCTTATGAAGAAGGGGTTCCGGTGCTAAATGGTATCAGCTTTAAAGTTCCCAGAGGTAAGACGGTAGCAGTGGTGGGGGCAAGCGGAGGCGGAAAAAGCACATTGCTTCGTCTTTTATGTGGATTATACCGGCCGCAGCAGGGAAGTATTCTGATTGAAGGGGTCAAACTTGAGGATTGGAATCTGGAAGCGCTGCGCTCACGCCTTTCCTATGTATCGCAGCATAGCTATTTGTTTCCGGTGTCTGTGGGAGAAAATATTGCCATGGGTAAGCCGGAGGCGTGTGAAGATGAAATTCGTATGGCTGCCGAGGCAGCGTATGCCTCCGGTTTTATAAACGAACTTCCGGAAAAGTACGATACTTTGGCAGGTGAACGGGGCTCGCGTCTCTCAGGAGGGCAGGTACAGCGTATTTCCATCGCGCGT
>JAIDPH010000278.1 GCA_029062885.1 Lachnospiraceae bacterium | reverse complement strand
CTGCTTATTTCCTGCAGGTCAATCCCACTATCCGCATGACGCTCCAACTGCTCTACAACGAAAGTACCTTTCCCCCTTTGAACATTCAGCAATCCCTCTGATATCAAAATATGGACAGCCTCCCGAAGCGTTGTTCTGCTAACACTTAGTTCCTTAGAAAGCACATTTTCATTTGGAAGCTTATCCCCAAACTTATATATATTTTGTGTAAGTATTAAATCCCTCAATTTATCTGCTGTGCGCTGCGCTAGACTTTCTTCTTGCATATATCTTTCCCTTTCCGGTATATACTTCCGTTATTTTCCTTAATTTACTTAGCCAAGTATATCATTAAACTGTCAATCATGCAAATAATCCAATCAACTTAATACTCAAAAAGTTCCCAATATTGAGAACTTTTATGCCTTATTTTGCAACTCCTGTAAATGTCTAAGTTGCGCTTCACTTAATTTCCTCGGTTTCCCAATCCTGACAAAGTTTTTAGGTAAAATGTATGTCTTACTTACTTCCGTCCATGACTTCATTATTAAAGACATCAGGAATGCCCATAAAGGCGATATTGATTCTGCCCCTCCTAAAACCATAAATGAGCATTTTGCGGAAATTCTTGAAAAGACAGAATCCTTTGCAGGAACTTCCAAACAAAAACTTGCTTACATATTCAGTCAGTTTCTAAAAATCAAGCCTACTGAAAAGAATATTGATGATATGGCAGATATGCTTGGTCAGTCTGAAATCTTGGAACCTGACGCAAAGAAACACCGGAACAGTGCCAAACAGAAAAACTCTTAGTCAGATAAGAATTAACATAACAGACATGATTAGCTGAACTGCCGGCTGATCGTGTCCCTGTTCTGCTATTTTTGTATTGGGCAGCCAACTCTTCACAAATAAGTATTGCATATCAGTCCTGTTTATTCCCTTTTGGAAAAAAGCTACGGTTTGCGGAAAATGAGCTTTCCCACTAATTTATTTAACCCCCATCCATGAGGATATAACCATTCTCTGAACCTCGCTTGTCCCCTCGTATATTTCTGTAATCTTTGCATCGCGCATTAAACGCTCAAAAGGAAAGTCCTTGGAATATCCGTCATAGCCTGCAAGCTGAACGCAACGGCGTGTCACGTTAGTGGCCGCTTCTGCTGCATACAATTTACCCATAGCCGCTAGATGTGAAAACGGCTCGTGATCCTGCTTCGCCTGCGCTGCACGATATACTAATAAACGGGCTGCGTCAACTCTGGCTTGCATATCGGCAAGCTCAAACTGTGTGAACTGATACTGTGAAATTCTCTGTTCACCCTGCATATGCTCCGTAACATATTTTTTACAATGGTCGATTGCCCCTTGTGCTATGCCCAATGCCTGCGCCGCTACTCCGATACGTCCACCGTCTAATGTCATAAGAGCCATCTTAAAGCCTTTTCCTAATTCTCCCAATAAATTTTCTTTCGGGATTTTACAGTCCGTGAAAACCAATTCATATGTAGCAGAACCGCGAATACCCATTTTCTTTTCTTTTGTTCCAAAAGTAAAGCCGGGAGTTCCCTTCTCTACGATAAATCCGGAAATACCTCTGCTGCGCTGACTTTTATCCGTCATAGCTGTGACAAAGTAAGTGTCTGCATAATAGCCATTTGTGATAAAGATTTTGGAGCCATTCAAAAGCCAGTAATCGCCTTTATCAACTGCGGTTGTCTGCTGATTTCCCAAGTCACTTCCCGCAGACGGTTCTGTTACCGCAAAAGCTCCTAATTTTTCCCCTTTCAGAAGCGGTACAAGATATTTCTGCTTCTGTTCTTCCGTACCAAATTCCGATAGTGGGAAAGAGCCTAAAGAATGGTGATCGGACAACATAACGGACGTAGTTGAACAATGCTTTGCTAATTCCTCAATTACTGCAATATAAGCAAGATAAGAGTGCCCTGCGCCGCCGTATTCTTTTGGATAACATATTCCCATCATACCTAATTCCGCTAACCTCTTTCGATTTTCTTCGGGAAAACGTTCCTGCTCGTCAATCTCTGCCGCCAACGGCGCAACTTCATTTACGCCAAATTCATGAATGATGTCTATTACTTTCTGCTCGTCCTTATTAAATTTGAAATTCATCTGTAACCTCCTTGAAATAAATTGATATTTTCTGTCTGCTGCTTTATAATAACACAAGAAAATTTATTAAAAAATTTAATAATTTCGATATCTTAATTCAGTAAATTAAATGTATTAAGGAGTGATAAAAGTGAATACGAAAAGTTTGGTTACTTTTAAATCAATTCTTGAAATGGGAAGTTTTCAAAAGGCAGCGGATAAGTTGGGTTATACGCAGTCTACGGTAACCTTCCAAATAAAACAGCTCGAAGAAGAATTAGACTTGAAATTGTTTGAGAAAATAGGCAGACGCATGGAGCTTACTCAGGCAGGAAAGGATATTATGCCTTATGTTGACATGATTTTGCAGGGTGCAGAGCAAATCGGTAACTACGGAAAAAGTCTGTCTGAAATATCCGGCTCATTAAAACTGGCCATTCCGGACTCTATTTTAATATATAATATGCAGCCGTTTATACAGGCATTTGCGCATGAAGCACCCAATGTACAGCTTGTAATCAATTCCATACAATCCGGGGAAATCAATCAGTCTGTTATGGACGGAACCGCTGACATAGGCATAAATTGTGAGAAAGACAGTTACCCCGATACCATCATACATAAACAGCTCGGCAAATATAAGGCAGTTCTTGTTGCTTCTCCTTTTGCGGATAAAAGCCTCCTTGATTTTGTCACGCCACACCAACACAAACCGTTCAGCCTTATCTGTAATGAGCCGGACGGTTATTACCAGTTGGATATGGATAAATATCTTGCAAAAAAGGATATTGTTCTCAACCCGCACATGAAAGTACAAAGTATTGAAGCTGTAAAAAGGTGTGTCATTAATAATTTAGGAATTGCAGTTGTTCCCACTTATTCTATTGGTGAAGAATTGAAAAATGGTTCTCTTATACCAATTAAAACTGAACTTGATGAAAAAAAATATAACTCTTTTTATATTTATCATAAAAATAAATGGATAAGCCCGCAAATGGAGTTAGCATTAAACCTGCTAAAAAAATATGTAGGTATAGATGCTTAATAAATACCATGCTCAGCCAAATCACTAACATAAGTATCCTGCTCCATTAAAAGAAGCAGGATACGAATATAGGTGGGATCCCACCTCCTCCTTACAATTTTTTCACAAACAGACAGCGGATAGCGTTCAGCACCGCGAGAATCATAACGCCTACATCAGCAAAGATTGCCAGATACATATTCGCAATACCCACAGCTCCTAATGCAAGGCAGGCAAATTTAACCGCCAGTGCAAAGATGATATTCTGATAGACAATCCGCAGACATTTCCTTGAAATCTTGATTGCTTTTGCAATCTTGAGCGGGTCATCATCCATTAAAACAATGTCTGCCGCTTCAATTGCTGCATCCGAACCCATCGCACCCATAGCTATACCGATGTCCGCCCTGGAAAGTACCGGAGCATCATTGATACCGTCGCCTACAAACGCCAGCTTTGCCTTTCCCGGTTTTATCCGCAGAAGCTCTTCCACCTTTTCCACCTTATCAGCCGGAAGAAGCTCACTGTAAACTTCATCAATCCCAAGAG
>JAIDPH010000277.1 GCA_029062885.1 Lachnospiraceae bacterium | reverse complement strand
CCCCAAAAAAACCGCAACCAGACAGGCACCCGCCAAATCTCCCCTCGTCTTACTGATTCAAAGAGCCGACTCTGCAAATGCAGAGGCCCACTGGCTCATTGCCAGTTCGGCAGCTCCACTGCACACCATCATAACAAAAAGCAGCCAGAACAGCTTATTTTTTATCAGTTCTCCTATCTTCATGCTTTCGCCCTCTTCCACAAGCGCATTGACAGGCACTTTCAGGAAATAGAAGATATTAAAAAGCGGCACAAGCGCCCATATGCAGGCAAGAATGCGCCAATATTTAATTCCCGCCAATGTAAAGAACAAAGTAGAAAACAGCACAACGCTCACCTGTCCCCAGCAATAGAATGAGTGGAGCAGACTCATGGCAGCATCCTTTTTATCCGTCGGACAGGCTTCTACGATGGGACTGACAATAACTTCAAGCAACCCTCCGCCCACTGCATAGAAGCAGACAGAAACCAGGATACCGAAATAGGCAGACGGGAATATATACGGGAAAAATCCAAGTCCCATCAATCCTACTGCTGCCATAATATGCGCTATCAATGCCGCACTTCTGTAACCGATTCTGTCTACGAACTTCGCCGATGCCAGATCCACCAGCAGTTGAATCCCAAAATTTACCGTAATCAGGTATGTTATCCTGTCTAAAGAAATATCAAAAGTACTCTGAAAAGTCAGAAACAACAGCGGTATAAAATTATTGACTATCGCCTGCACAATATAGCCAATGTAGCAGGCGTATATGGTATGGTTATATCCTAAGTATTTTTTCTCCTGCATATCCACTCTAACACCCATGCACCTTTCTTAACCTGCGACCGCCTACTCGTCATGTGATATCAGTAAATCCGTAAACAATGCCGTCTGTTCTGCGTCATCTACCGCGTACAGTCCAATCATAACTCCTGTAAAACCGCTGGCAACTTCCGAGGAAAGATATCTTGTATCGGCATACCCAAGCTCTGTCTTCTTGGCTCCATTTTCCATAATATAAAAACGATATCCCAGAGCGTCCGTCGTAATTTTAATTTCAGCATGATTTCCCTGCATCTGAACCGACTGCATTTCTTTGCTGACACAACCGATAGTATATCGTAATACGACACAGCTGTCATTATTTAAGTATATATCATAATGATGCCTCTCATCCATGTATAGGGTTATGCCTGCTTCATTACAGCGGCTCTCTATCCGGCACTGTATTTCCATCTGAAACTCGCTCTGACGGATAGCGGCAAAAGAAGGATAACCAAGCCCGAATATATCGTCGGCTGACGCTTTGATTTTCAGGTAATCCTCCCCGAATTCATATTGTTTTTCACGGTACTCCCTCAGGAATACCCAGTCAGTTTTCAGTGACAAATCCTCAAAAGTCTTATGGAATGACAGAGTATTTTGAGTTCCCGGAATATCAGGAAGCTCATATTCTAACGCTGCTGTACCGTTTCCCATGTAAAACCAGCCGTCACTCCATTCCACCGGAACAAGGCAGACTTCCCTACCCAGATGGTGATATGGCTGCCATCTGTCTATCTGTCGGAACGCCAAGTGTATAAACCACCAGTTTCCGTCCTTATCCTCTATAACATCTCCGTGTCCTGTACCCTGCAATTGATAACCGCCCAGATTACGGTTGGTCAGAACAGGATTCTTCGGAAATGCTTCAAACGGTCCCCATATGTTCTCACTTCTGGCATAATTCACCATATGCCCATATTCCGTACCGCCTTCCGCATCCAGAATATAATAGTACTTTCCGAACTTATAAAGATGCGGAGCCTCTATGTATCTTCCGCCGCTTCCATACCACAACGGTCTGGTCTCGCTAAGCTTACGACCTGTAGCTATATCAATTTCACACATCCTGATGCAATTTAAGCCCTGTTCGTCTTCTCCATTACTGATAAAAAAGCTCCTGTCGCCCTCAAAATATAGGGATGGGTCGATACCGCCCTGCTCCACATATACAGGCTCTGACCATTCTCCGTATATATCATCCGTATAAACATAAAAATTCTTATCTATACTTACATTGATCGTTACCATATAAAATCTTCCATTATTATATCGAATCGTAGGAGCATAAATACCACCGGTCGTCCGCGCTCCCTTCAAGTAAAGCTGGCTCGTTCCGGTAAGGCAATGCCCTATCTGCTTCCAATTCACCATATCTTCACTCTCAAATAACGGAACTCCGGGAAAATACTGAAAAGTACTACATACCATATAGTACTTGTCTCCTGCACGGCATACGCTGGGGTCCGGGTACATTCCTCTTACAATCGGATTTTTATATTTCATATGCTTCCTCCTGATGTCATTTTTCCAAGCATAACATATTTGTCTGCACTTTGCTATCAATTTTTATTAGCAGCAAAAAGGAACAGCATACTAAATTGCTTAGCATACTGTTCCAATACTATATCAGAGGTTCTTATTAGTATAATTTTAATCCTTTAGAAGAAAGACGGCAGATACCTTTTTCAGGAGGGAGTACTGCCGCCTGTCTACTATCATGATGTGTCAACATCTTGATGTATGGGTTGATGATTATTATATACTATATTTACACAACAGTGAGGCAAACTTCCTGAATCGCCCATAAAATGTATCATTTCGACAGTATGTCTATATAAATTGCTCGAACCGCTCAATTGCAATCCAAGATTACCGTTTTGTAAGCGAGTTTCACATTTTGGCAGCCGCCCTCTTCTCCACCTTTTTTCGTACAATAATAAAGCACACCACATGCGCCAAAAATGTAATCAGCCAGCTCGCCGGATAAGTCAGGTATAGTGACGTCACATTATGGAACTGCTCTGTGCGGAAAAATGTGAAAATCCATATAAGCCGCAGTCCGCAGGCTCCAATTAAAGATACAATCATCGGCATAACGGAATATCCCAGGCCTCTGAGTGAGCCCACCATAACATCCATCATACCGCATAGCGCATATGTACTACAGATTACCCGCATTCTTTTCATTCCGGCATCCATGACTACCTTACTGGTTGTATACATGTGAAGCAGCGGATATCCGAAAAACACAGCAAGATTCCCAAGCACTATCCCCACTATAAGCACACATACCTGCGCCGTATATAGAATTTTATTTATTCTTTCGTACTTAGCCGCTCCGACATTCTGTCCGGTAAAGGATATCGTCGCCTGATGGAAAGCGTTCATCGCAACATAAACAAAACCTTCTATATTGGCCGCCGCAGAGTTACCGGAAACTACCACCGGTCCAAAAGAATTAACAGAGGACTGGATTATTACATTGGAAAAAGAAAAAAGGATTCCCTGAAAACTTGCAGGCAAACCTATGCGCAGAATCCTCATAAATTTATCCGGATATATATGCAGTTTGGATAGCTCAACCCTGATTTCTCCTGCCTGTTCGCTAATCATGCATCTTACTATCAAAAAAGCTGAAATACATTGGGAAATAACCGTTGCAGTGGCAACACCCGCCACATCCATCCTGAATACAATGACAAACAGCAGATTCAAAATCACATTTATAACCCCGGCTATCGTCAAATAATACAGCGGTCTTCTGGTATCTCCCGTTGCCCTCATAATGGCGCTTCCAAAATTATAAAGCATCATTGCAGGCATACCCAGAAAGTAGATTCTCAAATAAAGCGTTGACAAAGGCAGCAATTCTTCGGGAGAATCCATCCATATTAAAATCTTTTTCGCGCCTACAAGACCTATTACAGTCAACACAATGCCGCTGCATACACTGAGCATCATCGCGGTATGTACGGTATCAGTCAGATCTTTGCGCTGTTTAGCTCCAAAGTAACGTGCAACCAGTACATTCGCCCCGACTGATAAACCCATGAAAAAATTGGTCAAAAGATTGATGAGCGATGAAGTAGAACCCACCGCCCCTAAAGAATTATCACCTGCAAATCTGCCGACTACAATAATATCAGCCGCATTAAATAATAACTGAAGAATACTGGAAAACATAAGCGGCAGTGTAAATAAAAGTATTTTACTAAGTATCGGCCCACTGCACATATCCATTTCATATTTTGCATTCCCTGATTTCACTGACATGTATATTCTCTTCTTTCTTTATCATATTCAAACCCACGTTCTACGCAAACTTTCCTTCCATCGTTCCTCCTGCGCCACATACTGCTCGTTCAGCCAATCCGCTGCCTGTTCCACTCCTTGAGCACTAAGCGGTACATCTACCGACTGTTTCTCCTCTTCAGGTGTTTTATTAATACCATACGGTTCAGGCCATATTGTTACCCTGATTCGATCTTCGTCTTCCGCCTTTACCTTTTTTAACATATAGCGCATCCCGTCCATGCTGCCGGAATACTCTTCTTTCTTAATATAATTTAATGGGTGGAATGTTTCTTTATCAATCATAACACTATTACTCCTATTTTCTGCATATCTAATCATATTTCACAATTTCAGTATTGTCAATTCATATGC
>JAIDPH010000276.1 GCA_029062885.1 Lachnospiraceae bacterium | reverse complement strand
CATTACTTTTGACGCTCATGATCCCAGAGTGCAGAACGCTATTCCTCTGCATGGTTTTGAGACGGTTCAGCCTGCTTATCAGTTTATTAAAGGACTGCTGCGCCATGTGAAAGATTTGCAGCTTGACTCCAATCATATGATGGTTATCAGCCCTGATGAAGGCGGCATGAGCCGCGCTATCTATATCGCCAATGTGTTGGGGCTTGATATGGGTATGTTTTATAAGAGACGTGACTACACAAAGATTGAAAACGGACGCAATCCCATTGTTGCCCATGAGTTTCTGGGTTCCAGCGTAGAAGGCAAGGACATGATTATCATCGATGACATGATTTCCTCCGGTGAGAGCGTTTTGGAGGTAGCCTCCGCTTTAAAGGAACGCAAAGCCAACAAGATTTTCATCTTTGCAACATTTGGACTGTTTACCAGCGGTTTGGAAAAGTTTGACAAGGCTTATGAGAATCATATCATAGACAAAATTCTTACCACAAATTTAATTTATCAGACTCCCGATTTATTGCAGAGAGAATGGTATATTGACTGTGATATGAGCAAGTATATTGCATATATTATTGATACCCTGAACCATGATTCTTCTATCAGTGATCTGCTGAATCCTAACGAGAGGATTCAAAGCATTGTGGCAAAGTATAAGAATGGGGAATTGAATTAATATATACCGTGAGTTCGAGACCTTCCTCACGTAAAACAAAACTTTATTAACGCATTGTTTGTCATTGCTTATCATTGTTTAAGAAGCCTTGAAAATATAACTTTTCAGGGCTTTTGCTTTTGTCTTGATTTATCTTTTTTCATGCAATTTGGTACTATTTTGGTACTGTCAAAAAGGAGAGGACTCTGCCCCTCCAGCTAAAATGCACTTTCAATTTTTTCCATTTCATCTGCCTTTACATCTTCCATCACATGGCTATATAAATCCATTGTCATTGCAAGGGAGCTGTGACCTAAGATAGTTTTTAGAACCTGTGGCTGCATTCCTGCTTCAATAGCCCTTGTTGCAAATGTATGCCGGAACACATGGGAGGTTATGCGGTCAAATTCATATCCGGCTTCATGGATTCTCTTTATAGTCCTGTCAATCTCCCCTTGTACACGTTCCCGGCTCAACGGTTCCCCATTCTCATTACAGAAAAGATAATTATCCAGATTGACAACTTTAAAGTGCCAGAATGTGCGCTGTTCCTCCAATATGGCAAGAGTATCTTTCGTTAGCGGAATATCCCGCCTGCTTGTGCGTGTCTTGGGAGTATCTTCAAAAAAGCCCTTATGATCCAGATACTTTAATGTGCGCTGTACATGGATTACTTTTTTCTTTCTGTCAATATCAATGTATTTTAGCCCGCGCACTTCCCCGCTGCGCATGCCGGTGCGCAACATAATAGCGAACATATTGTACAGATAGCTTTCTTTCGCATATTCCATGAATAATTTCTGCTGTTCCCTAGTTAATGCCTGGCGAACTTTCTTTTCCGTCTGGCGTGGAAGTGTTGTCACATCAATAGGATTACGCTCAATCAACCCATTCTTCATTGCCTGAGCAAAGCAACCGTTCAGCACAGCAGATATAACTTTGATGCTTGATACCGCATATTCTTCCTTTACCAGATCATTATACAATCTCCGCACATGTTCACCACGAATATCATTTATATATACATTTCCGAACCGTTTTTTTATACAGCCATTATAATATTTTTGGTATGCAGACAGAGTTCCGGCTTTAACGCGCCCTTCCTTATATTCGGCCATCCATGTGTTAAACCATTCCTCAAATGTAACCTTCTGCTTTTCAACAAATAAACCATGTGCTAACTTATATCTCAGGTCTGTTACCTGTTTCTGGACTTCCGCAATTGTTTTGCCATGAATAAGGTATCTTTTCCCATTTATCATAGGCCTTGCTTCATATCCATCATAGCGTTGCTGTATTCCTTTTGGAAGCTTACGCCCTCTCTTATCCGTTGCCATACATATACCGCCTTTCTATATTGTGAGATAGGGCAGCAGGCATATAAGCCGCCGCCCACTCCGTTGAATCGAAAATGATTTATACTATTCTTTCAACATTTTCCAAATTAAAAGAACACGGCCCGCAATACTGCACCTCCTATAGTCTCATTAGCCATAGAATTTCCTCGTCCGTTGCTTCCAAAACTTTGAACAATATCAGTAAATCCCCATACTTAAATGGGTCTGCTCTCTTGTTCTTTTCGTAAGTCTTTGGATTGAGCCGGCTAGAAAACGCTTGGCTCGTGATATTCAGGGCTTTCGCTAAATCCTCCTGTTTAAGGCCCTTGCTATGCATCCTTCCGTAAATCCATCCAGCTAAATCCTTTACCTTATATACCTTTTTCTGTTCCAGACTTAATGCGGCTCTTGGCATTTCTATCATCTTCCCTTCTGTTCTTTTTTGTTCTGGGTGTGAGCATTGGGGCTGTATACAAAACCCTCGCAATCCCGTTTTTGACCTCATAAAAAATCCTGATTGTGTCTAAGCATGTACGCCTCCTACCTCAATACCCCAGCCATTCCTAGAACAATCACAAATGCCAATCCAAACCCCAACACTTCCGCAACCATCCCGGCCGCAAAGTAGCAGAGAAATTTCAGCCTCTCAAATGACATTGGCTCACGATTGGTCCTGTTTCTCAAAATGATTTCATTATAATCAGGATTCATACTGCACCTCCTTTCCTCGCCGCTTTCTCGCCGCTTTTCAGCTCAATCTTACCATCAGACAGACACTTGTAAGCATATCCAAAACCGGCAATAAAAGCGTTTTCTTCCACTTTCCATACTCTTTTGTTTATTGCCTGTTCCAATTCATCTGCTATCTTTGCGTTAAGGAAATCATAAATCCTATTAATAGCTTCGTCATAATCTCCCCAATCAATATCGTTATCCGTTCCAGAACCATTATTTCTCCACTGCTCATAGATCATTTTTGCAAATTCTTTCATTGCGCAATACCCCCTTGCATAATTTCCCTAAACTCCCAATCCTCTATATACCGCCGCTCGTCTACATTCTCAATCATTGGGTCCGTATTTGGCGGTACATACTCTAA
>JAIDPH010000275.1 GCA_029062885.1 Lachnospiraceae bacterium | reverse complement strand
AAAGACGGAATACGATATTGCCTCTTGTCTGGGGGGCTCGGAGTTGTTTATAAGAGACAGGTCCACGACTGTAAAAATAAACTGACATAAGTGTCGCCACCGTCCACCCTATCGGCCAGGCGCACCAGATACCTGTCGCTCCTAATAAAGTCTTGGCAAGCAAAACGGCAAATGCAACACGTAAAATTAAATCACTGAACGTCGATGCCATAAATCTGCCCATCATACCATTTCCACGCAAAACTCCATCCGCAATCAGTTTTGCAGAAATGACAAGATAAAACGGCGACAATATTCTCAGATAATTGATTCCCGCCCGAACCGCCGCATCTGTCGGTTCGCTCATAAACAGGTACAAAAGCTGACGTCCCGCAAAAAAGTAAATAAGTACCAGCGGAATACTTATAATCCATACAATCTTTATCCCTGCACGGAATCCTGATTTGATGCGGTGCAGTTTCTTCGCTCCGAGATTCTGCGCAGCATAGTTAGAGATACCGTTTCCGATAGTGGTAAATGAAGTTATAACCAGATTGTTCAGCTTCACTGCCGCCGAATATCCAGCCATAACTCCGGGACCAAATCCGTTAATTGTGCGCTGAATCACAATGTTGCCCACGGAAATAAAACTCTGCTGGAGTATGCTCGGTACTGCAATTTTTACAAATTTCTTAAATACAGAGATGGAAAAAAGCGGTACCTTCGCTTCTGTTTTTACATCTTTTAAACGAAAGAATACTACGCCTAGCGACAAAATACAACTGACTCCCTGACACAGGAAAGTTGCCCATGCAACTCCGTCAACCCCCATACCGAATGTGTTAACAAACACAATATCCAATACGATATTGGAAGTAGATGAAAACGCCAAAAACATGAATGGGGTACGTGAATCTCCCATAGCGGAAAATATACCTGTTGCAATATTATAAAAAAACACAAACGGAAGACTCCAGACATAGATGTCAAGATACAGTTTGGAATCTGCAAACACTTCATCAGGCGTATTAATCAATCTCATCAGGTATTCGCATCCGATAATTCCAATTCCCATCAAAATCAAGCAGACCACCGCACTGGATATCATCGCCGTATAAACAGCTGTCTTCATGGTCCTGTAATCACGCGCGCCAAAAAACTGGGATACAATAATAGAACAGCCGATATTGCACCCGAATGCAAATGCAATAAAAATAAGCGTAATCTCATAACTGTTACCGACAGCCGCCAAGGCATTTTCACTGATAAATTTTCCTGCCACAAGGCTGTCTGCGATATTATATAACTGTTGGAAAATAATGCTTCCAAATAATGGAAGGCAAAATTTCCATAGCACCGATTCCGGTTTTCCCTCTGTCAAGTCAACATTCATTATCTCATCTTCTCCATTAATAGATTTCAAAGCTGCGTCAGTATTTAATTACCTGCTCCGTCTGAAAGCATCAGTCCCAGTATTGTAAAGGAACTTCCCGTTGAGTCTTCTTTTTCTTTAATTACTATTTCATGCTCCTTCACTTCATCAGATGTAAAACACTCCTGTGCCTCAGCGCAATTACCCCAGCCGCCTTTAAAGTCTGCATTAAGAACCGCTTCCATATTCCCGTCCACATAAACCTCATACTGACCGCCGTTTCCATCAATCTGACGGTAATATAGGACTCCGAGATTGGCAAACGAAGCTGTAAATTTTATCTCTCCGTCGCCTTCCTCGCATGTCCAGTCATTTGGAAATGTGTAAAATACCTCTTTTTCTTCAAATCCGCTGCTGCTTTCCGGTTTTATCTGCTTCGAATCCAGAATCCTTGCATTTGTATAGCATTCCTTTGTTACAGCGGGCTTTTCAAGAGGTTCAGGCTCTCCGTATTCCTCTAAATCCTCATAAATCGAGTTCAGATATTTCCATATGATTTCTCCGGCTATGGCATGCCCGAGCGCTGACGGATGTACCTCATCTGACGACAATTCCTTGTCACTGTATTTACCTGTTTCCATCATTTCTTTTATTACATTTCTATAACTTACCATTGGCATAGAATATGAAAACCCGACATTTGACTGGTTCTCCTGTGCTCCCGCCCCATTCGTCTGCGCCATAAACAGAAGCAGAATAGCCGGTTCATTTCCACTCTTTGCAATCATTCTGACAAGGTTGTCATAAGTTTTCTTATAAAAAACCGAGTTAGCATCATTCACTGCAAACTCCACAAGTACAATATCAGGATTATAATCCAATACATCCGTCTGCACCCTGTGGACGCCGAGATATGAATCAGTTGCACCGATTCCCGCATTAATAAATTCAAATTCTGTCTGCGGGAATGTTTCTTTCCACCATGAAAAGAAAATATCTGCGTAGCATCGCTTATTTTCAACTAAAGAATCACTGCTGCCGGATGATATCGTTCCCTGGGTAATAGATCCGCCGATAACCGCAACAGTCACTTTTTCTCCCTGCGTTGCTTTCTTCATAACTTTTGCAATAGAATCTTCCTTACTGCCCTGCCACATATCGGCAAGCTCCATTTCTTCCACGCTGACATAATCTGTAGGCGATGGCGCCAATGATATCTCAGTTTTTGACGTATATCCTTCCTGCCCGCTATCCTGTTCCGCCTGCTGCCCCGAATCTTCCATCTGCTGCTCTGCCTGCTGTCCACTCTCTTCTATCTGTATTCCTTCGCCGCATGCCGTTAAAGACAAGGCCAGCGCAAAAATAACTGCAATCATACTTTTTTTCTTCATGACATAGTACCCCCTTCTCAATATGTTTTTTGTGCATTTTATATAAAATTGTATATGCTTTATCTTCATTTTTATAAAAATTAACGGCAGATTTACATCATGTTCATAATTTGTTCATAATTTATGTATATAATAAGTCTATCAGTTGACACGATAGTTGCAAATATAAATTTTTTTCATAATAGCCCGGGCATCGTAAGATGTCTGGGCACTCCTCATTTTAACACAAATAATAGGCAATTCCGAAACTCCCCATTTCCAAAACGAAGATTCAAAATTACCTATTACAATTATTACTCTATTTTTCAATATTGACAAGATATCTTTTTATTTTTTTACTTCTTTAAATATCGGATTCCGCTTCATATTCACAAAAAGAGGTATCACCATCACCGTCCAAACTACAGGCTCCGAAATAATTACACCCATATAGCCAATCACAGGTGCAAGCAAAAATGCAATGACCACCTTTCCTGTAAGCTCAATCAGGCTGGAAAAAAGAGGCGTCTTCTTATCCCCGAATCCCTGCATACTGTTCCGGAAGATGCAGATAAGCGCCGGAAGAAAGTAAAAAACACCATTAATTTTCAAATAAAGAGCAGCCGTGTCAATGATTTCTCCTTCACTGCTGGCAGTAATCATCCTGATAATCTGCGGTGACAGTAAAAAGATTACGATAAGCACCACAGCACACCATCCAAATGCCAAAAAAACCGTATCCTTAATTCCCTTCTTGATTCTTCCATATTCCTCTGCCCCCAGATTCTGTCCGCAGTAGGTGGCAAGCGCCGTCCCCAATACAAAGAAAGGGGTAAGAAACAGGGAGGTTGCCTTTCTGGCTGCGGTATGCGCCACGATTACATTTGTCCCGAAGGTATTGATGCTGGTCTGCAATGCCAGCGAACCAAGAGTTACAAATGAAATCATAAATCCCATAGAAATTCCTGTTGGCAGAAGCCGCCCATATATTTCCTTATCCGGCTTCAACCCTTCCATATCAGGCATAAGCTCACTATATTTTTTCCTCATATAAAGGAAACAAAGTAACGCCGATAATGCCTGTGAAAATACTGTAGCCACCGCCGCACCGGAAACTCCCATGTTAAGATACCGGATACACACATAGTCAAGCACTATATTCAGCACATTGGAAATCACCAGAAAGACCAGCGGCGTAAATGAATCTCCGATAGCACGCAGAATCGCTGCACATATATTGTACAATGCGGTTGCAATCATTCCTGCAAGTATAATACGGATATATGCAGTTGCTTCCGGTAAATGCAGTTCAGAAACATTTAATAATTTTAAAATCAACGGTAAAAGTAACAGTGACACTACACTGATGACAGCAGCTGCCGCTACACCAAGAAGCGCCGTACCGCCGATTGCTTTTTTCAGTTTTTCCTCATCCTTCGCCCCATAAAAAGTGGAAATAATAATACCGAATCCGGCAATAATGCCGTTTATGAACTCTATAAGCATATCACTAAGAGATGTGGTTGCGCCTACCGCAGCAAGTGACGTCTCTCCCAAAGTGCTTCCTATAATACGGGTATCAATCAGACTGTAACACAGCTGAAACATCTGCCCTATATAAAGCGGAAGCGCAAAAAGTAAAATAACCTTCAAAGGTTTTCCTATAGTCATATTTTTCATAAAGTCCTCCCCAAATGCTTAGCCGGCAAGTATCCTCTTACCTGTACAACACCAACGTAACGCCAAACATCTCTTTTTCCTTCTTATATAAAATGATTGCTCCGTATTTCTTTGCCGCAAGCCTGACATTCTGATTTCCTATCCCGTGTTCTTCTTTATCGTCCTTTGCCGTTGGAACCTCCCCTTCCATGTCAGGAATTTCCCCACAATAACTGTTTCTGATATTGATTATAGTGCCATACGCCACGTCATCAATCTTAACAATAATATCCTTTTTTCCCTCTACCTTTTCACAAGCCTCAATAGCATTGTCAAGCAGATTGCCCAGAATCACGCACCAATCCCTGTCATTGATAAAGGAATCCTTCAGGTCGCTTGTCTTAAGCTGCACTTTGATTCCCTTACTTTTTGCCAGATTGATTTTTTCATTCATAAGCGCATTGACAATTACATTGTCAGACTGCATCCACGGCTTGGACTCAAGCTCCGAATTCCGAAGCTCCTGTATATATACAAGCGCTTTTTCCGACAGTCCGTATTTCAAAAGACCTTCTATGATCAGAAGGTGGTTCTTAATATCATGCAGCAGTCTGCTCTTTTCCCTGCTAAGAGCCACAATCCGCTTATAATCCTGTTCAAGGAGTCTCTGCCTTTCTTTCTCAAGGGCATCCTCGTCTTTGCGCTCTCCCCTAAACAAGTCAAACAACCCTTTCATCTAAAAATTCTCCATCCAGTATTCCTGTATTCTTTCCTTTAGTTCATTAATGTGCGCTCTGCCCACCGGAATATTCGTGCCATCTGACAGTTCCACATTTCTTGAACACACTCTTTTGATGTGGTTTAAATTGATCACATATCCTCTTTCCACCAGAATAAATTCTACTGAGTTAAGCTTATCCAAAACATCTTTTAAAGCTTTTCTTTCCTGTACTTCTCTGTCTGAAAGGACAAATCTGGAATACGGTCCTCTTTTATAAATATAAATGATCTCACTATGGTTTATTTTTTCCAGTCTGGAATGGGTTTCTATGATATAAACCTTTTTTGCCACCACATCCAGTTCATTAATAAGCCTTTTCACCAGACCGCCGATTTCCTCTGTAGCCTTATCCTTGGTTAAATAGTCAAATGCTTTCACTTCGTACCCTGCACGGATAAACTCGGAATATGCAGTGAGAAAAACTATGATTTCCTGTCCGTTTGACTCCCGCATCCTTTTTGCCAGCTCCATGCCGTTCATTCCCGGCATTTCAATATCCAAAAAGCATATATCATATGCAGGCAGTTCTGCCGCAGTGCACTCAAAACTTAAGGCGTCATGATATATCTGAATATCGCACTGCACGCCTTCTCCCTGAAAGCCCTGCTCCAGCATTTGCCCAAAATCCTTTATAAATTCCCGATTGTCGTCAATAAGCGCAATTTTAATATTTCTCATGCTCCAAGTATACCACAGAAGAATTTATTTGTCTGAATCTGTCTTTAAAAAGCTTGATTTTGTGTGTTAAATGTACGAGTGCGGACCTAGCTGCCCGAATCAAATCCATTAAACAGTATAGCCTAAACAACATTTTAAGCTGCATGCTTTACACACTTTTTACATTCTGTTATGATTGAATCGTAACAGTGAACGAAATTTAAACAAAAAGCGGAGATTTCATGGCATCAGAAAAACAAAAGCAAGTTACCATAGACTACGTCGAAAATAAAGAGTTTGATTATAAAATAAAGTTTTCAGTGCTTAAAGTCCTCGTCATAGTCCTCGCAGTATTCCTTGCAGTGACTTGGCTGAAAAGTTTCTTAACTTTAGAGGTGGTACTGGACGAAGAAACCCAGGCTCGTTTAGATAAAGATACAGCGCATGCAGTTGATGACGCTAAGAAATATTTGGAAGAAAAATATAATATCGAGTATGAACTGAATACCTTTGAACCTGTTATATATGCTTTGAGTTCTGAAACCTCCTGGGACAGAACTCATTATGACGGGAACTGGAGCGGAGAATTTACGATTGATGGCGTCAACTATCAAATAGAGGGGAATGTACCAACGAATCAATTTAGGGATAATTACCAGACGGAACAGATATGGTCTGACTGCAAAGAACTGGTATTGCAATATTTTCCGGATACTTACGAGAATAACGGTGCAGTATACGAAGTAGAATATAAAATCGGATTATTCGGTTCAGCATTTAGCGACGGACTATTTTCCACATATTATGATGGAAGCAATCTTGCGGAACTATTACCGGAAACTTCAGTGGGTATCTTAATAGATATTGATAAAAAAGCAGCAATGTGTGATGAGTTCTGGCTTGAGTGTGAGGAAGCAGTCGCAAGGCTGGAAAAAGATTTTGAAAAATCGAGATTTAGTATTACGGAAGGCGTACTATCAAGTGAAACGGCTTATGGCAAATGGAAAGAAGCTCAGAGATATAATCACAAGTCCAATTTATAATGGAAAAAGCAACAGCAAAATCATGAACAGGAGCATCTATAATGCACACAAAAAAGCAATCGAACATAAAAACATTCTTCATCGTCCTTGCAGGACTGCTATATGTGTTCTGCATACTAATCCTTTTTGCTGTGTTCTTACCGATAGTCGGTATATTTTTCTCACCCAACTTGTACGAAGGAGAACAGATGCGACTAAATAGCGATGCTAAGCATGCCGCAGAAGATGCCATGGCATATCTGGATGAAAAATATCATATGGATTATAAACTGAATACTTTTAAACCACAATTAACAGGGTCAGTCGATTTAGACTCCAGTAGAAAGCATTATAATGGCAGATGGCGGGGAAAATTTACGGTTGATGGCAGTAAATATGGGATAGACTCATTTATAGGTGGAAATGAGTTTGGAGATAATTATCAGGCGTCACAGATATTTTCTGCATATGAAGAACTGGTAATACAATATTTTCCGAATACTTATGTGGAAAACGACACGATCTATGACGTAGAATATGAAATAGAATTCTGGGGTCAACATTTTATATCCGGATATTTTTCCACATATTATGATGGAACTAATATTGGGGAACTTCTTCTGGAAAATGGGATTTATATCGACATAAATATAGATGACGATGTATTGATTAGCGATGAGTTCTGGCTTGAATGCGAAGAAGCGCTTGCAAATATGGAAAGAGATTATGAAGGGGCAAACTTTCGAATTGATGAATTTGATGTTCAAGCAGGCGAATTTACTGCTTATGGCAAATGGAAACGCACACATAATTAAAATTGTAAAGAAGAGGAATAGTAAATCTATCCCTCTTCAATCTGTTGTATCTCCCTATTCAGATTCAGCATTCTCGTATCCAGATCCGATACAATTTTGGAACACTCTACCAACTGTTCCCTGATATGGTCAGGCGCATTGCCTTCAAATTTATAATGGATTTTATGCTCCAAGCTCGCCCAGAAATCCATTGCGACCGTTCGTATCTGTATCTCAACCTTGGTATTCTCGATACGATCCGATAAGTATACCGGTACGGAAACCAGCATGTGATAGCTTTTATATCCGCTCGGTTTAGGATTCACGATATAGTCCTTGACCGAAATCACGTTGATATCGCTCTGGTTGCTTATCATCTCCGCAATCTGATATATATCGGAAGTAAAAGAACAGATAACGCGAATGCCTGCTATGTCATTTACATACCTCACCATGTTGCTGATGGTAGATTCATAACCGTGTCGTTTCAGTTTCTTGACAATACTTTCAGGCGTCTTAATGCGCGATTTAAGATGCTCTATAGGGTTATATCTATGTACATGCTGAAATTCATCGTTCAGTATATCCAGCTTGGTTGATATCTGTTTCAAAGCAGAATTATAAATCAGTGTTACTTCCTTCCAGCTGTCTATATCATTTCTGTCTATACCTATTTCCATTGAACTTCCTCCAATATTGCAATAAACGCCAAAACATACATACTCGTGGGTAGACTCGCAAACACGCGCTATCGCGCTCTTTTGCCCGATTTCATCGGGCGTTTGCTCGTTAATAATCACAGAAAAACAAATGCCGCTCCGCGTCGCTTGTTTTTTCTTGTGATTATTATATAGTATACCATAATCGCAGTTTGTGTTCAATTTAAAATGTGTATATTTCACAAAAATTTTACATATTTTTTACTTTTATTGTATATTTTACCAACAAAAGATAAAAATAGTATTTACATTTGGGAGAATGCTTTGTATAGTGTTCATAGATAATTGCGATGTGTTATAAAAGGAGTATTGTTATGTTTCGTTTATGGGCTAAAGAATTTCACAATAATCATATGCTGAAGGATACCGTTATATGCGATGAAAGTAATGACACAAGAACGCATAAGATTTTTCATGCTTTAGACGAAGTCTGCTATCAATTCGATTTGGGCAAGCCAATCTGGCTGGATGCCAATGTCCAGGATTTCCAAAAACATAATAAGACGCGATTTAGTCAGGATAATTTTATAGAGAGTATTGGGTTTGATTATCTGGAAATACAGGTGATTGAGGAGGACTAAAGAGTTTTCAAGACGGCCGTTGTACAGTATATGCAAATTATGGCAGAGCACGCTTGCGCTGCATTGTCGCTCGTAGCGGTACATAAGGCTGCAAAACACGCAGCCTAAGTACCGACGGCTCCATAGCACCCTGTCACAATTTGCATATATTGTACAACTACGTTTTGGAAATAGCTATTTTGTATAAATAAGAAGATTTGAAATTATCCACAAAGATTTGAGTGTCAATATTCACTTCTATAAACTTCGGCTGGCGGATTGCACAAAATGTTCTCTCGTGCCTTGTGTAGTCAAATGAAATTTTCTTAATATTCCGTTAGATATCCAGCAATTTCGGGACATGGATGTCCCGAAAAGCCCGCACTGAGCCCGGACGGCGAATAGCGGGCGGTTGCGTCCGTATTCACAACGTCGCCGGAATATTTAGAAAATCCATTTGACGCAACCAGGCTCGAGAGAACATTTTGTACAATCTGCCATCTCAGCTTATACTTCATGAAATTCATAAAAATTTAGGAAAATATTTGTATATTCTCTATTGACTTTGCACATTATATGAAGTAGTATTATATTGCATTATACATAGTTTTAAAAACTACATCGCGTATTGTAATGCAACACTACTATTGAAGATTGAATTTGAAAGGATTGGTGAACCAATATGCAAATAACAATTCGTGAACCCGGAAGCGCCATCACTCATTTTATCGCTATGATGCTGGCTATATTTGCATCTACTCCGCTTCTGGTAAAAACAGCAGCCACAGCTGATTCTACAGCCTTCAAGGCAATGGTAATCTTTATGATGAGCATGATTGCATTATATGGCGCCAGCACGCTCTATCATAGCATTACAGTTAAAGACCGTCTTTTAAGAGTTTTCCGCAAAATCGACCATATGATGATCTTCGTGCTTATTGCGGGCTCCTATACACCGGTCTGTCTGATTGTTTTTAATGATAAGATTGGATATACACTGTTAGCAGTAGTCTGGGCTATCGCCATAATCGGCATGTTAGTCAAAGCTCTGTGGATTACATGTCCGAAATGGTTTTCTTCTGTTATATACATTTCCATGGGTTGGGTCTGCCTCGGCGTCTTCAGACCGCTATGGAATATACTGCCGCGCAGTGCTTTCCTTTGGCTTCTTGCAGGCGGTATAATATATACTGTAGGCGGTATAATTTATGCACTTAAACTACCCTTATTTAATACTCTGCATAAGAACTTCGGCTCACATGAGATTTTTCATTTGTTCGTTATGGGAGGAAGTATCTGCCACTTTATTTTCATGTATCTATATGTAGCATAAGCGCAAGCCCGGCGGCTTGCGCTTCTTTTTTACAGTGTACTCGCACATTTTCCTCAATCATCATACCCATTAGGATTATTGCTCTGCCATCTCCATGAATCGGCACACATATCCTTTATGCCATACTGTGCTTCCCAGCCGAGCTCTCTCTTTGCTTTCTCCGCATTGGAATAGCAGGTTGCGATATCACCCGGACGTCTGTCTTTAATCACATAAGGTATCTTCACTCCGGTAGCTTCTTCAAAGTTCTTGACAATATCCAGTACGCTGTAACCCGTACCGGTACCAAGATTATAAATACACAATCCCGCTTTTTCTTCTATCTTCTTTAATGCCTTTACATGTCCGACTGCCAAATCTACAACATGGATGTAATCACGTACTCCGGTTCCGTCAGGTGTGTCATAATCGTTTCCGAATACACCCAGCTCTTTTAATTTGCCAACTGCCACCTGTGTAATGTATGGCATAAGATTGTTGGGGATACCGTTCGGATTTTCACCTATGGTTCCGCTCTTATGCGCTCCGATTGGATTGAAATAACGAAGAAGTATTACATTCCATTCAGGATCAGCCTTCTGCATATCGGAAAGAATCTGCTCAAGCATGGATTTGGTCCAACCATACGGATTCGTACATTGTCCTTTCGGGCACTCCTCGGTTATCGGAATAACAGCAGGGTCACCGTATACTGTAGCCGAAGATGAGAAGATTATATTCTTTACATTGTGCTTTCTCATCACATCCACCAGCGTCAAAGTTCCCGCGATGTTATTCTCATAATACTCCCATGGCTTGGCTACTGACTCACCTACTGCCTTAAGCCCGGCAAAATGTATACAGGAATCAATCTGCTCTTTGTTAAATACCTCTTCCAGCGCAGCCCTGTCCAAAATATCTGCGCGATAGAATTTCACCGCTTTACCTGTGATTTTCTCTACTCTCTGTAAAGATTTCTCACTGGAATTAACTAAGTTGTCAACTACTACAACATCATAGCCCGCATTCTGCAGTTCCACCACCGTATGGGAGCCGATATATCCCGCTCCGCCTGTTACTAAAATTGCCATAAAAACGCCTCCTCATTTATTTTGTTACTATTTTCATTTTAAAATTATTACAGTTCTATTCCATTCTCTTTGCACAGCGCTCTTGCGCTTTCTACGGAATCCACTCCGGTTTTATTTTTGATAGGGGCAAACTCGTAATTTCTTACTACCTCATAGGGCAGGCAGGAATCCAGCTGATATACCATATCCAATACAAGCTGCTCAAACTTGCATCCGTTTGGTTCTTCCGGCTTCACCGTTTCACCCTTTTCGTTAAGATACGGAATCTTCTTTTCCACTACATGCAGCGGCAGCTTCTTTGCCACTATTTCCTCCAAATCTTTTTCACGGAACAGATAATTCAGAATAACGCCGAAATTATATGCCGGTTCGCCGTTTTCATCTTTGGTATTCATAAGTTCTTCAGTCAGTTCATAATATTCAACGATTGACGGCCTGCCGTCTTCCAGACACATCACGCCGATTTTCTCATCCGGTGCATTTTTTCGCACAACTTTTGCTCCTACGGCACAATTCTTCCGTATTGTCGCACCCACGAAACATGGGTCTGCAATTCTCTGCAGCACGTTATCAACCGCAAAGACGTTCAGCCATTCAATCCCTTCCTTACGAATCTTGTCAACTACGCCGCATTTCATCATAGATAAGAACCAGCCTCCGTTACCGTTAGGAGATGTGGACATCTTACTCTTAGTTTCCATGTAGACCTTTCCTTCATAATCCGACGCCGGCGCCATATCCTGCATGAAAAATGTGATGTACTCCTTTTTATAGCCAAAATAATTTTTTTCTTCAAAAAAGCTCGTTGTCGTTTCATGGTTCTTATCACTGGTCATGATAAATAAGTGAATCCAAGTATTCGTCAAATGCACTACATCAAGCAGATTCTCAATCAGACGCCCAAAAATATACACTTCTTTTGTAATGCCTATATTGTATACTCCTTTGGGCGCGTCAGAACCAAGCCGCGTACCCATACCGCCCGCCAGAAGGACTGCGCCCACCTTCCCGGCTTTGATTGCATCTATACCGGCAGACGTAAATTCTTCCTTGTTTGCTTCAATCTCAGGAAGCTGCATTACCGCAAGAGGCGTTATTTTTCCTCTTTCGTCCGGTTCGTTTCTATGCGAACACAACGACAGCACTTCCATATCCGTTTCCTCTATCTGTTGCAGCAGTTCTTTTTGTTCATCAGGTGTCAGCTCATCATAATATTTCAGGACATGAAGCTGACCATATTTTTCCAGTTTTGCATACGCTTCATTATAATTCATCACCTATACCCCCTGTACAACACTTGCGCTTATTTTACCATAAATATTTGATTTGCTCAATAAATAGTTTGACACAACCCCAAAAGTATCATATACTAAATAAACATCAATTTTAAACTCTTTGCACTGCTAACTGCCTGAAGGCAGCATATATACAGTACAAACTGAGCAGGCGGCAGGATTATTCATGTTCTGCTAAGCCGGGTTACGCTTCGTAACAGCAGATTATGGACATCTGTGGGACAGTAGTTACTACTTACTATTGCTCTACAGGTGTTTTTTAGTGTCAATGGAGTTATCCGGAGTTTATGGGAGGATACATACATGGATGAACGGGAGTCAATAAAACAGTCAATGCAGGAGCTCACGCCAAAAAAGAGCGCAATGGAGAATCCGGCATACAAAGTCTCCGCAGTAAGCATCATCGTCAATCTTGCGCTTTCTCTGCTTAAGCTGGTGAGCGGTATTATCGGAAAATCAAGCGCCATGGTTTCTGACGCCGTTCACTCGGCTTCAGATGTATTCAGTACATTTGTGGTGATTATAGGCGTTAAAATGGCAGGAAAGAAAGCAGACCATGAGCACCCTTATGGTCACGAGCGTATGGAGTGCGTCGCTGCCATTATTCTGGCTATGCTGCTTGCAATCGTAGGCGTCGGTATTGGTGTATCAGGTATTAAGAAAATAGCCGCGGGTAATTATGCCGAATTAGCTATCCCCGGTCTGCTGCCGCTTATCGCTGCCGTGATATCAATTGTGGTAAAAGAGTGGATGTTCTGGTATACTAGAGCCACAGCCAAAAAGATTAATTCCGGAGCACTGATGGCAGACGCATGGCATCATCGTTCCGACGCGCTTTCGTCAATCGGTTCATTTGCAGGTATATTATTTGCAAGAATCGGATATCCAATCATGGACGCGGTTGCCGGCGTAATTATCAGTTTGTGCATTCTCAAAGTCTCCTATGATATATTTAAAGACGGGCTTGATAAAATGGTAGACCATAGCTGTGACAGCGAGACAGAACAGAAAATACGTGATGCCGCCCTGAATGTTCAGGGGGTACAAGGAATAGACGATTTAAAAACAAGACTTTTTGGCGATAAAATCTATGTTGATGTTGAAATTCTGTTAGACCGGGATTTAACATTAGGAAATGCCCATATGATTGCAGAGCAGGTGCATGACGTTATTGAAAAAAATTTTACCAACTGCAAGCATTGTATGGTTCACGTTAATCCTACGGAAGATTAATTTAGGGAGGCTTTTTAATATTATGGAAAAGGACATGACAAACGGAAGCCCCATGAGGCTGATTCTGGAATTTGCGATTCCCCTTCTGTTTGGGGCACTTTTTCAGCAGTTTTACAGCATGGTTGACGCTATTATAGTAGGGCGTTATCTGGGTGTGAATGCTTTAGGCGCCGTTGGTGCGACCGGTTCGGTCAATTTCCTTATCATCGGATTCTGCATGGGTGTCTGCAATGGCTTCGCAATTCCGATTGCACAGGAATTTGGAGCGGGAAATGAAAAACATCTGCGCAAATATGTAGCGAACAGTGTCTGGCTCTCTATTATTTTTGCAATAGTCATGACGATTGCCGTCGTACTGCTCTGCCGTCCTATCTTAAGCTTAATGAGAACGCCGGAAAATATCATAGACCAGTCTTACAGTTACATAGTAATTATTTTTATGGGGATTCCCATTACCTATCTTTACAATATGACATCAGCAATCATCCGTTCTCTCGGAGACAGCAGGACCCCTGTTATTTTCCTTACGATGGCGGCTCTGCTCAATATCGTATTGGACTTACTCTGTATCAGGGTATTTAACTTAGGTGTTTCAGGAGCGGCGATTGCGACGGTAATATCACAGGCTGCTGCCGGCATATGCTGCCTTATTTTTATGAAGAAAAAATTCAGAATATTGCAGCTAAGCAAAGAAGACTGGATAAGGGATAAGAATTATATGTTCAAACTGTGCAATATGGGGCTGCCAATGGGACTGCAGTATTCCATTACGGCAATCGGCAGCATCGTTTTACAGAGCGCCGTCAACGGAATTGGCTCTGATGCAGTTGCAACAGTCACCGCCGGCAGCAAACTCAGCATGTTCTTAGTCTGCCCCTTTGATAATATGGGCTCTGCTATGGCGACCTATGGCGGGCAAAACGCAGGAGCTGGGAAGCTCGACAGAATCGGCAGAGGTTTGAAGGACTGCGTCATTTTGGGGGCTGCTTATTCTGTTATCGCATTTGGAATTGTAATATTTTTCGGAAAAAATCTGTTATTACTCTTTCTGGACAGCAGCGAAACGGCAATCCTAAACAATGCACACTGGTATCTGATGATGAATGGGTGCTTCTACTTTCCGCTTGCGTTAGTCAATATTGTGCGTTTTCTGATTCAGGGTATGGGCTATAGCAGACTTGCTGTTTTTGCCGGTTTTTTTGAAATGATAGCAAGGGGACTGATGGGCTTTGTGGTTGTACCCGCTCTGGGATTTTCCGCAGTCGGGTTTGCCAATCCTTTAGCTTGGGTTTTTGCAGATATCTTCCTGATTCCCGCGTATTTGTTTGCGCGTAAAGATATGGCGAGACGGTTAAGCAGGGTACGCACGTCATAAAAATATTGGGAGGAAGTACAGGATATGGCAGTTACGATTTTTACTATGGCGCATAAGAAATTTGATGAACCAGCTGACAAAATTTACATGCCTTTGCAGGTGGGGCGCGCCTGTGGTGAGGATTTGGGGTATCCGGGGGATAACACCGGCGATAACATATCGTCTAAAAACTGCTTTTATGGAGAACTTACCGGTGTATACTGGGTATGGAAAAATGTGAAAACCACCGATTATGTGGGAATCTGCCATTACAGAAGATATTTCTGTACCGAGGAGGGAAGAATTCTGAATGAAAACGACTATCTCCAAATCCTGAAAGAATACGATATCATCACATCTAAGAAACTTAAGCTGAATTACTCATATTATGACGGTTATGCAAGTGACTACAATATTTTTGATTTGAATACAACAGGTGAAGTCATCCGTGAAAAATATCCTGAGTATTACGACAATTTTAATAGGCTTGTTCACGGAAACGGTACTTATTTCGCCAATATGATGGTAGCGGATAAGGCTCTGTATGATGAGTATTGCGAATGGCTTTTTTCTATTTTCGATGAGGTAGAGCAGAGAATCGACGCTAGTAACTACGATGATTACCATAAACGGGTATTCGGCTTTATTTCGGAATTTTTACTGCTTGTCTTTTCAGAAACTAAGGGGCTGAAAGTATACGAATGCAAAGTCGGCATGACAACTGAGAAGTACGAAACGAAGCAGATGAAGGAAAAACTGGCAGACTTTTTCCTAAAAAAAGACTTAGCCGGGGCAAAAGATTATTTCCTGAAAGAATTGGAAAAAAGACCGGATGTACTGATGGAGGCCTCAGATATTACCGGAGAACTCAAAGTATCCATGCAGGTAATCGCAGTATGCGAACTGGAGAGACAAGAATATGGCGCCAGCGTCATTGATAGGATACAGAAATTCGATGAGCTTATGCACTACTTCAACAGACTCAATGACGTTATCAATGCTTTCCGTATGGGAAACACAAAGGAAGAGGATATCCAATTCATAAAACTGTCAGGAGTGTCAGATATAGCCATAGAAGCCTCCGCCAGACTTTTCTGCACAGAAGAGACGGAATTGACGCGCGTAATTGAAACAATGAAAAATTTTACTTAGTCAACAGATTTACGTCTCTGAGAATATCCATGCGGCGCTCACCTGTCTCCCATATAACAACATCCGCATCATACTTCTCTATCATATCCATAGTAAACTGCGACGTATCAATCCAGTGTACCTCACTGTAATAGCCTTCCGCTACTATGGAGAGAAAGCCTGAAAATGAATCGCCTACCACGAGTGCAGTCTCATCCCTGTATTGGGAAGCGTCTGCTGTGTCTGCGTCAAACACATACACCGTATCAATGCCATATTTGTCCGCAACATCACCTATCAACGCCAAATCTCCTGCATAGACGTCTGAGTGTATCTTAAAATTCACCGAATCCAAATCAGCATAAGTTCCATACGCTTCTTTAAAAATTTCCTGCAACCCAATAAATGCACCCTTCTGATTCCAGTGCGTATCAGTTGTATAATAAACCTGATGATTTTCCTTCACATCAAGGAATGCCTGTTTCGGATAAATAAATACCAAATCAGTCTTCTCCCTTATATAGTTCGCCACCTGCTCTCCTCTTGACACTTCATCTACTCTTACAATTGTGTCAGGCATATACTCTGCGTAAACAATTTCCTTATTGGGAACGGTAATAACATAGAAATCAACTCCCAGCTCCTTTAAATAGTTTCTCGTCTCTGTCAGATTTAAAGAGATTTGTATCAACTCATTACTCGTATAATGATTGATTCCCATATAATCCCAGATTGGATGACCGTCGTCCTCCCTCTTGTAAAAAAGCCATTCATTTTTACCAATCAAAAGCTGTGTAGAACCAATGTAAGAATTCCCTGTCATAAGCATAGTCAGTCCGGCATTCATCTTTATAAGGCTCTTCCTAAGAAACATTCCTTCAGTAAAGTTATTCAAATCATTCCTCAGGACTATAAACCCATTCTCCTGAAGATTTTCAGAGGATGTATCTCCCTGCTCTTCCGCCTCCATATCAGCGTCATCATCATTTCGTAATGCGCCGTTATTTTCCAATACATCGCGCTCTTCTGACGAGTCGTTCTCACTTTCAGGAAGAAAGTTCTTCACAATCGTTGCAACGGGCATAAACAATATAAATATCATAAATATTATGGCTATATATTTATCGCGGATTTTCATACTTTCCCTCGCCACCTTTTTAGAAATTGAAATAAATAAACGGATTATACGCATTGTTACTGATAAAAGATACCGATATTATAAGCACTGCCACAACACCGGCTGCATAAACTACATGCCATGCCTTATATTTATCTAACTTTTTATCTATCCATGGGATAACAGGCGCACAGCTGATAAATGCGATGATAAAATAAAACCAGTTCTGCGCTATATACGCCCACACAGCATTTTCACACAAGCCTCTGGCTCCTATACCAAACATCGCTTTTATATAAGTGAATGCCGCACCCAGCCCTGTTGAACGAAAAAAAACAAGACCAAACATAAAAACTAATACGGTATAGATATGTCCCCACCATGTTTTTACATTCTTAAGACCGGTCAGCTTTTCAAAGGTCAGTACCACAAAAAACAGCAGTCCCCATGCAATAAATGTCCAATTCGCCCCATGCCACAAACCGGTAAGCAGCCATACTGCAAAGATATTGAATATCTGTCTTGGTTTTGATACCCTGCTGCCGCCAAGCGGAATATACACATAATCACGGAACCATGAAGAGAGTGAAATATGCCATCTTTGCCATAATTCCGTTACAGACGAAGCCATATACGGATAATTAAAGTTCTCCTTAAAATGGAATCCAAACATCATACCAAGGCCTATCGCCATATCCGAATATCCTGCAAAATCAAAGAATATCTGCAAAGTATATGAAATCAGACCAAGCCATGCCATGGCAGCGGAAGCATGAAAGCCTCCTTCGTTAATCAGCAAATCAAAAACATAATCGGCTATTACCGCCATATTATTAGCAATGATAACCTTCTTTCCAAGACCTATGCAGAATCTGGTAACCCCGGCTGAAAAAACTTCAAAGTTTTCTACCCTGTTTTCTATCTGCTCTGCTATAGTTTCGTATCTGACAATAGGACCCGCAATCAACTGTGGAAAAAATGAAACATACAGTCCTACCCGAAGAGGATTCTTCTGTACCTTGCCTTTTCCTCTGTATACATCAACAACATACGACATCGCCTGAAACGTAAAAAAAGATATACCAATAGGCAGCGCCACTGCCGGTACAGGAATCTCCGTATGAAGGAACCTGTTAATCTGCAATACGGTAAATACGCTGTACTTAAACCATCCCAGAATACCAACATTGGTAATAACCATAAGCGTCAATACTGCCATTACGCCCTTTTTATTATCACGCAGCCTGTCCACCAGAATACCGAAGAACCAGTTCAGTAAAATAGTGCATATCATTAAAAATACATGCTTCGGCTCTCCCCACGCATAAAAAAACAAGCTGGCAGCCAGAAGAAATATGTTTTTCAAATCCTTAGTCTTACGCAGCAGCGCATAGTATATTACCAGTACACACGGTAAGAATATAAACAAAAAAACTTCGCTTGAAAAAACCATGTCGGACTCTCCATTAATAAAAACCATATTATAAGTAAACCATTGTTTCTATAATATCGCACCAGGACATTTTTTACAAGTAGATAAAATCTTATGCTTCATTCCTCTTTTATTCTAAACTCCGCATAAGGAATAGTGATGTACTGCGCTCCACTCGCATAATCAGCAAGTTCGTAAACATCATAGTGTATACCGATACCCTCAGCTGTCAGGTAAAAACGCTCAGTCTCCTGTGCTATCCCCTCTGCCCCCGATGAAAACCCGCACAGTTCCAAATAGGTTGAAACGATTTCCTCGACTTCTTCCTCCGTATTATCTACAAAATCCAAAATGGTAATGCGCTCTCCTGACCTTCTGTCAAACACATAAAAATCATTCCAATATATACCGTGCGCGCCCGGAAACCAGTAATTATATCCTGATAAAACCACCACAAGATAAGCTTCGTTTAGATAGGATATTGAGATGCTTATCTCTTCATTACTTTGTTCCGCAATAAACCTTTTCCGCTCCTGCTCTTCCATATCCGGATTTTTTTCGGAAAACCAGTTTTCCCACAATCTTTCCCATTCCGTCTCAAAATCTTGGCAGAACACCTCATTGTCCTCTGTCAACTCCTCTTCACACTCCCGATACACTTTATCTAAAAATGCGTTGATTTTCCTGTCTGCACTTGTCTGCTCGTACAGATACAGTTTGTCAAACTGCGTCGGCAGGACAATCAAATCGCCCTCCGGTTCTGTTTTTACACTCTCTATATAGCTGATTTCTTTTGCCTTGTCCTCATAGTACAAACATACCAGCTGTGACTGCGCAGTATCTGCATTTTGCTTAGCCTCTGCAAGCGGCAGTCTGTATATTCCCTCGCCCTGCTCCGGCGCAGCACAGTAATATAGGTAATCTCCAAATACATAAAAGCGATTGCCGTAAAATCCCTCCGGGTGTTCTGAAAAATAGTGTTCACCTTCCATGGAAAACAAACATGTACGCTCTCCCTCCCAGGTTATCCGGTAAAGCGACCACACACCTGGCTGGTCTTCCGTTTCTCCTTCCATCCATGTTTCAAAATACATGCCGTTTTCGTCATAGTTACAAAAAATAAGTGCCCGGTCAGACTCATACCATGTCTCCCACTCACTTTCCTTTTCCAGTCCACGCCACAGCCATATATTATTTTCGGCTTTGAAAAATAAAGAATCATGGGTAAGCAGCATGCAGTTGTCATAACTTATTTTTTCTGGCAAACCTGCCGTCATGTTTTCCATGGCTCCGCTTTCCATATCCACACGGAACAGCCTGTCATGCTCCTCGCTGCACACAAAAAAATATCCATAATTTTCCGCACAGTAAGGAAGCGACGGAAATCTCCAGTAAGCTCCGTGGTGTGAACTTGTATCTAGTACATGAAACCCTTCCGGTATCATGCCATACAGGGTGTCCTCCACATCTATCCGCTCCACATCACCCTCCGGCTTTATCCGGTAACAGGCTGCTGTATCGTCATGAATCAGGTAAAGTATATCTTTCTCTATGTCCATCGCAGTATATTCTCTATAATATTTTGGCACATGATCCTCATAGTAAGTACCTGCATCCGGCACATTTTCATCCAGCAATGTAAGTTCTGTTCCATCCTTTTTTACACGGTAGAGAATGCTCTTTTTTCCGTAGGGACTGATATCCGGTACATCCAGAAAATAGATATACTCCTCGTCCATGCAAAACAGCCTACCGTCCTGCTCAGAAAGCGCCTCATACTGCACTTCCCGTTCCAGCGTATCCGCATCGTACCGTGCCAGCACACCGCCCCAGTAGCCATAGATATATCCGTCATCCTCCTGCAGAAGTTTTCCGGTATCATCCCTAAAATACGGCACGCCGGAAAAAGAGCTGCACTCTGACATATTATGAAAGTCATTAAGCAAAATACTTTCCTGCATATTCCATACTTTGCATAAAAATTTACCCTGCCCGGTTACAAGCTCTGCGCTTGCCGAATCAGCACCCTTCCAAAAAAACGCAGCCAAAATCGCTGTCAAAACCATTGCACAAACAATTGACCACCGCACCGTTTTTTTCCACATTATATATCATCCCTTTTTTGCATTATTTCATAATTAACTGACATTTTTATTATCGTACCAGTTTTCTTTCCGGACCGCAACCAGTTCACGAACCACACGACTTATAACGTTTTACTCCAAATCTCCATACAAAATTACAGATAAGCAAAAATACAATGATACCAATCGGACAAAATGCCAGTTGCCAGTTATTTGTTTTTCCCAAAAGAAACTGCAAAGGATAATATTGAATCAATGTATATGGAATAACATAAGTACAGAACCGCAGGATTCCTTTTCCGTAAATATCTATTGGATACTTACCATGTGTTTTCGCCCCGTATGTAAGGACATTCATCAGAGAAGTATCTTCAATAGAGAAAAAGCAGACACTTGCCTCCAGCATGAACAGTCCTATAAACAATAACGTTCCCCCTATAATCATGGCAGCCATTGTCCAGATAGTCATTATATTCCACGTTATCTGACTGTGCCTGATTCCCAGCACAAGTGTAATAATTGCAGTAAATAAAGGACCGGTTCTTCCCACTTCAAATCTGCTTCCTATTACCTGAAGAATCAGACTGCATGGTCTAAGCATCATCCGGTCAAATTCTCCTCCCTTCACCATTCCTGAAAACACTTTAAATCCATTTCCAAACAGCTCTGCAAATGTGAATGACATTTGAATGATAGAAAAACACAGTAAAACATCCCCATAGGTGTAACCTTTTATCTGCGTAAAACCGATGAACAAAAATTTAATTGCAATTAGTTCACAAAATGCCAAAATAAACCGAGCAATAATCATCAACAAAAATGACAATTTATACTGCATTATGCTTTGCGTGCAGACAGAGGCATACTTAACATACAATTTCAAACTTTCTTTTATCTTCATAATAATCTCCATTCTTGCTCAACCACCCTAGCCACCTTGTACTACAACTCTTTTTTCCGCCTTCTTCCATATAACAACGCCCAAAAACATCAGTGTCACCAGCCAGAAAATCTGTCTCAATATACACTGATATATTTCCTCTCCGACAAGATCCCCGCTGTATATCCGAAACGGAACATTCTGCATATAAGCAAACGGAGACATTTCCACTAAAAATAAAAATTTTTTCGGAAAAAACGGCAATGGTATAACATTTCCCGAAAGGAAATCTACCGCTCCTGTCAATACCATTCTCCATCCCTGAGGCGAAATAGTAAAAAAGCACAGCATATAGACAATCATACAAAACGTAATTGTTATCCCCATCGCTAAAAATAAGGTCAACAGAAATAACAAGAAAGAAGCGCCGTTGACCGGTAAAGTCATTCTATAGGGATTAGGCATTAGAAACGCGCAAAACAATACAGGAATACACCTCATAATTGCTTCCGCGATTCTTGCTCCGGTCGTCCTTGAAAACCACATGGAATAAATTGAAACCGGACGGCACAGTTCATATGCAATGTTTCCATTTGTTATCATCGCAAAAAGGTCATTATCCGCCGCCCATGTATTAAAAAGAACCAGCAATGCTTCCTTCAACCAGATGTATGTCACGATGGAAGAATAATCCATCGGAAGATTGCCCCCGGAGGCTTCTGCGATTGCCTTGTACGCCAGACACTCCATCAATCCCCATATTAGCTGCGTCGTCAAAGCCGTAACAGATGCCATGCGGTATTGAAG
>JAIDPH010000274.1 GCA_029062885.1 Lachnospiraceae bacterium | reverse complement strand
TTATTACACCTATGGTAAGGAACACTGCGAGAGGAAAATACATTGCCATATGTGAAGGCGACGACTTCTGGATTGATGAAAATAAACTTCAGCTGCAGCGGGATGCATTGGAAAATCATCCGGAATGTGATATGTGCGCATGCTGGGGATGTACGGTTACGGAGGATGGAAAAAGAGAGGTAAGTCAAATTCGCCCCAGAACAGGAAATGGTATTTTATCTACGGAAAATGTGATTTCAGGCGGGGGACAATACCTTGTAACGGCCGGTCTTTTCTTTAGAAGACAGATGTATGATAACATGATGGAGTTTGAAAAGATTATTTCGCTTGACTATGCGATACAGATAAAAGGCTCTCTGCGTGGCGGAATATTCTACATTGATAGAAAGATGGCTGTTTACAGAAGATATGCTGCTGGGTCATGGACAAATGATGTGTTGAAAAATGAGGAGAAATTAAAGGCTCAATGGGATATAGAAAAGAGATTGCTCGAAACGCTGGATTTAGATACGAATGGAAAATATCGCGAAATTATCACAGAGAGAATGAAGGCATATGTCCCATTTGAACAACAGATGGAATCCAGACGGGAGGACATATTGCTGCTTTTGCGGAGATATCGTCATCAGTGCTATATCTGGGGAATGGGAAGAAGAGGAAAGAGCCTTGAGAATTTCTTTAGCAGACATAATATAAAAATTGATGGCATATGTGACGCTGTCAATACTGATATAGGAAAAACGACCAAGTATGGTAACAAAATTTTTCACACGGAAAAAGTAATTAAAAACGCGGAAGTGATTTTCGCTTCAACAAAATGGGCATATGAGGATCTGATTAAAACGGGTTTTGAAGGAGATATTATTGATTTTCAACAATATATGCCCTATGGGTAACGGTTATGCTTGATTATATTATTGTCCAGGCCGGCGGAAAGGGAACACGGCTGGGATATTTGACAAAAAATAAACCCAAGGCGCTTGCGCCGGTGGAGAATCTGCCGATGATATTTCACCTCTTTCGGAAATATCCGGATAAGAGATTTGTGATCATTGCGGATTATAAGAAAGAAGTTTTTAAGAGGTATATGGAGTGCTTCGCTGATGTCAGATATAGAATAGTGGAAGCAGCCGGGACAGGGACGAGTTCGGGAGTAGGAAAAGCGATAGAGCTTATTCCGGATCATAAGCCGTTTATGCTGATTTGGTCGGATCTTATCCTGCCGGATAAATTTGAACTTCCCGATGGGTATCTGGATTCGTCAAGTGTTACAACATGGGAGAGTCAGAAAAAGGATTACATCGGCGTTTCCTCGACTTTCCCCTGTAGATGGAAGTATGAAGATGATATATTTGCGGAGGAACGTTCTGTTGAGCACGGTGTGGCGGGCTTTTTCCTCTTTCATGATAAATCTTCTCTATCAGGCGTTCCGGAAAGTGGAGAACTGGTCCGATGGATGCAGGAAAAGGAAATGCGCTTTGAAGAGATCAGTCTTGCCGGAACAAGGGAATTCGGACTGTTAGAGGAATATGAAAGGCTTGAGAATATCAAGACCAGGCCATTTAATCGGATTACGGTGGATGGCGGTGTTCTGACTAAAGAATCCGTGGATGCCCAGGGAGAATATCTTGCTAAAAGAGAACGTGCCTGGTATGAAAAAGCACAGGAGAAGCATATCACGGGAATTCCAGATATTTATGGGCTAAATCCTTTGAGGATGGAAGTGGTCCGCGGAAAGAACATCTATGACATGGGAACGGAAAGTGATGAAAAATATCGAATATTATGTGGAATAGTGGATATTTTGAGGAAATTGCATATGTCTGAAGTTGTTCCGGCAGATAGTTTTAGCTTAAAAGAGGCATATTTTAACAAGACTATGTCTCGACTATCCCAAATAGAGGATCTTGTTCCGTTCGGCCGGGAAAGATATATCCGCGTAAACGGACGGGTGTGTCGGAATATATATTTTTACAAAGACAAATTGGAACATGCGCTGGAACAGCTGAAATGCAGCCATTTTTCTTTTATTCACGGTGACTGTACCTTTTCAAACCTGATGCTGAGAGATAACGGAGAAACAGTATTGATAGATCCAAGAGGATATTTTGGCTTCACGGAATTATATGGGGATGAACGTTACGACTGGGCGAAGCTATACTATTCCGTTGTTGGGAATTATGACAGATTCAACCTAAAGAAGTTCTCTTTGGATATCGGAGAAAATGCGGACGAAGGAGTGAAACTTTCTATCGAATCTAACGGTTGGGAGGATATGGAGGATGAGTTCTTTGAACTGACCGGTGCAGTCAGATATGAGATTAAACTGCTCCATGCCGTCATCTGGCTCAGCCTTACAACCTATGCATGGCAGGATTATGACTCGATCTGTGGAGCATTTTATAATGGACTGTATTATCTGGAGGAAGTGCTATGATTTCTTATTTTGAAAATGAACTAAAGGAAATAGATGCTTCCATTCATTCCCTTGATGAAGCCATATTCAGACGCTGGGTAGAGGAGGGGACGCGGACAATTAATGCAGGTCACAAAATTATCGTATCCGGTCTGGGGAAGAACGTGCCAATATGTGAGAAGTTTGTTGGTTCGATGGTAAGCCTTGGCATGGATGCGGCATTTCTTCATACGAATTCCGCAGTACATGGCGATATGGGCATCATAAAGAACGGGGATATGGTCATCATCCTCACTAAGAGTGGTGAGACATCAGAATCCATTTATCTTGCAAGGCTCCTAAAGGAGCGGAGAGTGAATATGTGGCTGCTTACTTTTGAAGCGGAGAGCACGCTTACGAGGGAAATCCCTAACCGCATTATCCTTAAACTGAATGATGAGGGTGATATGTGGAATATCATGCCAAACAATTCCACTACGATAAACCTGATCATTCTGCAGGGATTATGTATGCAGATTGCAAAAGAGCGGGGGCTTCAGATAGGAGATTTCAGAAGAAATCATCCGGGCGG
>JAIDPH010000273.1 GCA_029062885.1 Lachnospiraceae bacterium | reverse complement strand
GTATTTAGATTGTTATATTATTGTAACAAACCAATTTAAGACTCTACCTACGGGTAGAGTCTTTTACTGTATGCTGTTTGCCATAGCTGCCTTTTTTTAAAAATTTCAAATTCTATATATTGAAAAATATGCTGAAGGAACGAGTATATTTTTGACAAAAAAGGATTTAGCAATTTTCTCCTTGTTTTGCCAAAAAAATCATATGCACTTTTTGTACCCTGATTTTAACCTAATCAGCATGGCAAAAGGTAATAAAACATGATACAAAATAGCAAATACCCATAAAATAGAAAAAGCCTGATAGATACCATTTTCCTAGTATCTATCAGGTTTTTCTTTAATCGGAATGACAAGACTTGAACTTGCGACCTCTACTTCCCTAAAGTAGCGCTCTACCACCTGAGCCACATCCCGAAATGCATTTATTATTATAACCAATTTCATTTGAAAAAGCAAGCCCTTAAAATGGAGAAGGAGTAACCTTCTCCATTGTCTCTATATTGTGACTTAATTATTTAAGGTTTGCCTTTGCAAGATCTGCTAATGTCTTAAAACCATCTGCATCATTAACTGCCATTTCAGCTAACATCTTTCTGTTTATATCAACACCGGCATTCTTAAGACCAAACATAAATTTGCTGTATGAGATGCCATTCATTCTTGCTGCTGCATTGATACGTGCAATCCATAACTGTCTGAACTGACGTTTTCTCTCTTTTCTTCCGACATATGCTGACGCTAATGCCCTCATTACTGACTGTTTTGCTACTCTGTACTGTTTTGATCTTGCTCCTCTATATCCTTTTGCAAGTTTTAAAACTCTGTTATGCTTTTTCTTAGCGTTTAAACCGCCTTTAATTCTTGCCATGTCTTTATTCCTCCTTACGATTCTCTTTCAAAATATTTGCAAACCTGAAATTTTACAAATACGGCAATATCTTTTTCATGTTCTTTACATTTGTTGAATCTGTCATAGCGGGTTTTCTAAGATTCCTCTTGGTTTTTGAAGATTTCTTAGTTAAGATATGGCGTTTATAAGCTTTATTTCTCTTTAATTTACCCGTACCGGTTACTTTAAAACGTTTTGCAGCTGATCTGCTTGTCTTCATTTTTGGCATTTCAAAACTCCTCCTACATTTAATATATTAATGAGATATCAAGGGATATCGTTTATTTTAAACTGAATAAGCTTATCGCTTCTCAGCTAAAAACATAGTCATGCTTCTTCCCTCTACCTTCGGCGCTTTCTCAATAACAGCGACGTCAGAGAGTGCCTCAGCAAAATCATCAAGGATGTGCTTGCTGTTGTTCATATGGGTCATTTCACGCCCACGGAAACGAAGGGTAACCTTCACTCTGTCCCCTTTGATAATGAACTTTCTGGCCGCATTTATTTTTGTATTTAAATCATTGGTATCAATATTCGGAGACAATCGAATCTCTTTGATTTCAATGACTTTCTGTTTCTTCTTGGCTTCCTTTTCTTTTCTGGTCTGTTCATATTTGAACTTACCATAATCTACAATCCTGCATACCGGCGGATTAGCTGTCGGTGCAATCTTCACCAAATCTACGCCCGCTTCTTCTGCAAGCTTAAGCGCTTCCTTGGAAGACATGATTCCGAGCTGTTCGCCATCCTCACCTATTACTCTGACTTCTTTGTCCCTAATCTGTTCGTTAATGAATAATTCGCTAATAGCTTTACCCTCCTCAATAAGCTTTCTTATAGAACAAAAAAATGGATAGCATAACTATCCACTTCACTAACTAATAGAAAGCATATATTACCTGCTTCCTACCATTATGAGTTATTAACTCTTGCCAGCCTGATTGCCGCAAGGTGAGAGTGGATACTCTGCTTGTTTTTATGTGTAAATCCCCTTACACTGTATGTTACTTTAACACAGTTTATGAATGTTGTCAACACAAAATATAAAACATCCTATGGTAATTGTGGAAAATCCTTTTACCATAGGATGCTTAAATAAGGTTTATGATTCCTTAAATGTTGCACATTCTGTTTCCTTACAATCCGCCGCACCGCAGCCTTTGATGTCAACATGGTCTGCATGACACTTATAATTACTGTTATACGTACAATTTGTCGCCTCACAGTCAATGCTGATTGTCCTGCTGGGGTGAAACAGGGAACTTGTATAAGAATCTCCTTTTCTTTGTGAAAAGCTCTCGCAACATGTATCCCCACAGTCACAAGCATGCTGTCCGCCTACCATAATATCTCCTTTACAGCAGCAATTCTCCTGATTATACCCGCAATTTTCCACACCGCATTTTAATTCTGCCATAATAACCTCCTGAACTATCCTTTTTTTATAGCATGTCAAAACACGCTATTAAGGTTATTATTGCCTTTTTACATGCATTTATTCAACGACGTTTTCCTTACGGATTTCTTTAGTTCTTATTTCTTTACAAATCTGTTCAATAAATTCGTTAAGCGGCTTGACGCCCTCATCACCGGCAAATCGGCTTCTGACAGAAACTGTCCCGTCTTCCGCTTCCTGCTGCCCTACTACCAGCATATATGGAAGCTTAGCAAGTCTTGCCTCACGAATCTTGAAACCAATCTTCTCGGAACGGTTATCTACCGTTACGTCAATATCGTTTTTAGCCAGTTCCTTTCTGACAGATTCCGCATAATCCTCATACTTCTCGGAAATTGGAAGAACACGCACCTGCTCAGGACACAGCCATGTCGGGAACTTGCCTGCATATTTTTCTATCAGCCATGCAAGTGTTCTTTCATAACATCCCATAGAAGTTCTGTGAATAATATAAGGACGCTGCTTTTCACCGTTCTGGTCTATATAGTACATGTCGAACTGCTCTGCTAAAAGCGCATCCCACTGAATGGTAATCATTGTGTCTTCTTTGCCGTATACATTCTTGGCGTTTATATCTACCTTCGGTCCATAGAATGCCGCTTCGCCGACATCTTCTACAAATGAAATATCTAACTGCGTTAGAATATCTCTGATATGCTGCTCGGTTTCATTCCATACTTCCGGCTCGCCGATGTATTTTTCGCGGTTATCGGGATCCCATTTAGACAGATGATAGGTAACATCCTCTTCCACGCCCAATACGGTCAGGCAATGTTTTGCAAGTGCCAGACAGCCCTTAAATTCTTCTACCATCTGGTCAGGTCTGACAATCAGATGCCCTTCGGAAATCGTAAACTGGCGTACTCTGGTAAGACCATGCATCTCGCCGGAATCTTCATTCCTGAATAATGTTGAAGTCTCACCATAACGAATCGGCAGATCCCTGTATGAATGCTGACTGTTCTTATAGCAGAAATACTGGAACGGGCAGGTCATAGGACGAAGCGCAAGCACCTCTTTATCCTTTTCCTCGTCACCGAGCACAAACATTCCCTCTTTATAATGATCCCAGTGTCCTGACAGCTTATATAAATCGCTCTTCGCCATGAGCGGAGTCTTGGTTCGCACATAGCCCCACTCTTTATCCTCAAGGTCTTCAATCCAGCGCTGCATCTTCATAATCATTTTAGTTCCCTTAGGAAGCAGCAGCGGAAGTCCCTGACCGATTACATCCACTGTTGTGAATAACTCCATTTCACGACCCAGTTTGTTGTGGTCGCGCCTCTTTATATCCTCCAGATGTTCAAGATAAGCCTCCAGCTCTTCCTTTTTCTGGAATGCAGTACCGTAAATACGCTGCAGCTGCGCTTTATTGGAATCACCTCTCCAATAAGCCATAGATGAAGATATCAGCTTATATGCTTTAATATTCTTAGTACTCATCAGGTGCGGGCCTGCACATAAGTCCACAAATCCACCCTGGTCATAGAAGGAAATCTCCGCATCTTCCGGGAGGTCACGAATCAGCTCTACCTTATAGGGTTCACCCTTTTCTTCCATGAAGCGGATTGCCTCTTCTCTCGGCATAGTGAAACGCTCTATTTTATGACCTTCCTTAATAATCTTCTTCATCTCGGCTTCCAGTTTGTCCAAATCATCTCTGGAAAAAGGCTCCGCGTCAAAGTCATAATAAAAACCTTCGTCAATAGCCGGTCCGATTGTTACCTTCGCATCGGGAAACAATCTCTTGACCGCCTCTGCAAGCACATGGGAAGCAGTATGCCTGATAACGCGCAGACCTGCCGCATCATTTGCAGTTACTATATTTAACTCACAGTCTCTATCAATAACTGTACGAAGGTCTTCTACCTTGCCATCCACTTCTCCCGCACATGCTGCTCTAGCCAGTCCTTCCGAAATATCCGCGGCAATCTCATATATGCTCATTGGCTGTGCATATTCTTTTGCCGAACCGTCTTTTAACGTAATCTTCATTGCTTATCATGCCCCTTTCTACCACATTCGCATAACTCTTTCTTTTTCACGTTTGGTTTACATAATTCATCAACATCTTTTCCAATAGGACTGTTGTTTCCGTTATTACACCCATTATGACTAAAGAGGCTTAAATTTACCCCATGTGTCAGCGGTGCATTCAACAAACCGATTGTAATTCCTGCAAGCAGCAGTATTATGCCTATAAGCCAACATTCCTTTTTATCTATCGTTATCTCACCCTGAAATAATTTTTCAGCAGATTTTTTAATTTCCGCCACTGCTTTTTTCATAAACGCAATTGTCGCTACCATAGCATAGTATCTCCTTTCAGTCCGCTCTTTTTGCCAAAAGAATCTCTTCTATTATCTCCGCACCATGGGCGATAAGTTTCCTGCATGGACGGGATGCATAAAACTCCGGCGTTCTCACCGAAGGTCTTGCACTTTCTTCCATTCCGTCTATTCCTAGAAGCTCCTTACAGATGATAGTTCCGTGTTGTTTCTTAAACTCAGCGCTCATCAGACGTACAAGTCCGTAAATATGTGCTTTTGCCTCCTCATCCTTAGGGTCGGCATTTCCCTCTTTCAATCCTGCAAGCATCGCCATCGATGAAACTACACCGCAGACTTCTCTCATTCGTCCAACTCCGGCTCCCATAGCGCTCGACATCTTCAACGCGGTCTGCATGTCCATACCAAATAAATCGGCATATGCTGCAAAAACCGACTGAGCACAGTTATATCCGCTTTCAAACAAACCGACGGCATTTTGCACACGCGACATGCCCATCTGCTGTTTTTCTACCGCATCATTCTTGATTTCATTCCCGATTTCATTTTCAATATTATGCATTTCTTCCACAGCACTTCTTATATTTCTTTCCGCTTCCGCATGGACATGGGTCATTCGGATACACCTTCGGCGCCTTGCGGATTGTTGTGGAATCTTTCTGCTCCTTGTAAAGAGCCTTTCTGGTATCCTCATCAAAAATATCGTTCCACTCTTCCAGATTATATAACCAGTCAGCTTCTGCTGCTACCATGTTCTTATAGAGGAGTTCTTTATCAAAGCCAAGATTTACCTTGGTGTCCTCATCCATTTCCTCAATCGGATTAGCTTTCTTCAGACTGTCATTGATTCCGTCTAAGAATCCGGTCATAGTCATAATATCGACATCATATTTTTCAGCCAGTTCTTTCACTGTTCCTTTTACCACTTTATCAGGATCTTTCAAAAGCTGTGCATAGATGTCTTTTTCCTTTGCAAAATAATCAGTCCATATTTTCTGCAAAGTTGCTCTGTCAGTTGTCTCAGAATAGGCCTTTTCACGCCATTGGTCTAATAATGTCATTTTAATTTCCACCTTTTATCCTGTTTTCGTTATTTTGCGTATTGATTATATACCAGCATATCAAGACGTCCGTTGTACAATATAGATAAATCACAGCAGGGCACGCTTGCGCTGCATTGTCGCTCGTAACGGTACATAAGGTGCCAAAATACGGCACCTAAGTACCGACGGC
>JAIDPH010000272.1 GCA_029062885.1 Lachnospiraceae bacterium | reverse complement strand
CTTTACCTGTTTGCAAAGTTTATGCCTGCTTTGTGTTGATTGAATCGAGTGCGCCGGCACACGATTTTTTATTTGATTACAAAATAGAGCATAACACAAATATGCAAAAACGGCAAAGCGTTTATGGAAAGGTTATAAAATTTCTAATTAATCAAATGTGCTAATAAAAATTACAAAAAAATTATAAAAAAGTTATTGACTTCTAATTTTAGTAAGTTTATACTAACTTCTGTAAGAAAAATATTACTTAGGTTTTATTGTTAATAATTCAAAAGTGGATTTTAAGAGAGAAAGGAGAACCGACATATGCCATTATCAATGTTAAGAGAAGGAGAACCCAATGTCATTAAAAAGGTCGGAGGCAAAGAAGAAACCAGAAAATTCCTTGAGAATCTTGGATTCGTGACAGGCGGCATTGTGACTGTCGTTTCAGAAATTGGAGGAAATTTAATCGTTAATGTTAAGGATTCCAGAGTAGCCATAGGTAAAGATATGGCGAATAAGATTATGGTATAGTATGCGTATTCAAAATAACCTGTTTAAATATAAATTAGTGAAATGGAGGAATAGTATTTTATGAAAACACTGAAAGAAACACACTGTGGGCAGACTGTTACAGTAAAGAAACTTTCGGGAGAAGGACCGGTAAAAAGACGCATTATGGATATGGGAATAACCAAAGGAGTTTCGGTTTATGTAAGAAAGGTAGCCCCACTTGGTGATCCGGTTGAAGTAACGGTAAGAGGATATGAGCTGTCCTTGAGAAAAGCGGATGCGGAAATGATTGAAGTAGAATAAATTTTTTTAGGCAATAGTTAGTATATACTAACATAAAATAGCGGTCTCAAACTAAAAAGGAAATGTATAACAATAGCATCAAATGCAGAAAAGAGGTAAATATATGTCAGTAAAAATTGCATTAGCAGGTAATCCAAACTGCGGTAAAACAACATTATTTAATGCCCTGACAGGTTCCAATCAATTTGTTGGTAACTGGCCGGGGGTAACTGTAGAAAAGAAAGAGGGTAAGTTAAAGAACCATAAGGATGTTACCATTATGGACTTACCGGGTATCTATTCACTGTCTCCTTATACATTGGAAGAGGTAGTTGCAAGAAATTACCTGATTACGGAAAGACCGGATGCCATCATCAATATCGTGGACGGTACAAATATTGAAAGGAACCTGTATTTATCAACACAGATTATGGAGCTTGGAATTCCTGTCATTATGGCTGTCAATATGATTGATATCGTCGAAAAGTCAGGAGATAAGATACATATTGATAAACTGAGTAAGAAACTTGGTTGTGAAGTGGTTGAGATTTCCGCGTTAAAAGGAACGGGTATACAGCAGGCTGCCGAGAAAGCAATTGCAGCTGCAAAGAAACATCAGGCGGGCGCTCCTGTCCATAAGTTTGCCGCTTCAGTGGAAAATGCCATTGAGAAAGTGGAAGGTAAATTGAGCGGTGTAGCGGAAGAACAGAAGCGGTTCTTTGCTATTAAGCTTTTGGAAAGAGATGATAAAATCGGTGAGCAAATGAAAAATGTTCCCAATGTATCCGGAGAAATTGCTTCTCTGGAAGAGGAATTTGATGATGATATGGAAAGCATTATAACAAATGAAAGATATATGTATATTTCATCCATTATTGTAGAATGCGTTACAAAGAACGGAAAAAGAAATCTGACAACCTCGGATAAGATTGACCGAATTGTCACAAACAGATGGCTTGCGCTTCCTATTTTTGCGGTTGAGATGTTCCTTGTATATTATGTATCAATTACGACAGTTGGAACTTTCGTAACTGACTGGACTAATGATGTGTTGTTTGGAGAAATAATTCCTCCGGCAATTGAGAGTGTACTGACGGCTGTTAATTGTGCAGACTGGCTCCAGGGACTTATACTTGATGGTATCGTAGCCGGCGTCGGTGCTGTTATTGGTTTCGTTCCGCAGATGTTAGTGTTGTTTATTTTTCTGGCATTTCTGGAATCTTGCGGATACATGGCGCGTGTTGCATTTATTATGGATAGGATTTTCCGTAAATTCGGCTTATCCGGCAAATCGTTTATCCCTATGCTGATAGGCACAGGCTGTGGTGTTCCCGGCGTTATGGCTTCCAGGACCATAGAAAATGACAGAGACCGTAAGATGACTATCATGACGACCACATTTATTCCCTGTGGAGCAAAACTTCCTATAATTGCCTTAATTGCTGGCGCGCTTTTCGGCGGAGCGGCATGGGTAGCTCCGAGCGCATACTTTGTAGGAATTGCTACAATTATCTGCTCCGGAATAATATTAAAGAAAACAAAGATGTTTGCAGGAGACCCTGCTCCATTTGTTATGGAGCTTCCCGCATACCATATGCCTACGGTAGGCGCAGTTTTAAGAAGCATGTGGGAAAGAGGCTGGTCATTTATTAAGAAGGCGGGAACAATTATTCTGCTATCGACAATTGTGGTATGGTTCCTTATGTGCTTCGGATGGGTAGACGGCTCATTCGGAATGTTGGAAGCAGAACAGCTTGACAGCAGTATTCTTGCTAAGCTTGGCAGCGCTGTTTCATGGATATTTAATCCTCTTGGCTGGAATGACGGTCAGAATGGATGGAAGATGGCTGTTGCAGCCGTTACAGGTCTTGTGGCAAAGGAAAATGTTGTCGGAACATTCGGTATGCTGTATGGATTTGCAGAGGTTGCAGAAGACGGTGAAGAAATTTGGGGTCAGCTCGCAGGCAGTATGAGCGTAATAGCAGCTTATTCATTTATGGTATTCAATCTCCTTTGTGCTCCTTGTTTCGCAGCAATGGGTGCGATTAAGAGAGAGATGAACAATATAAAATGGTTCTGGTTTGCGATTGGCTATCAGTGCGGTCTGGCATATCTGGTTTCGCTCTGTGTTTATCAGATTGGAATGTTGATTAGCGGAAACGGATTCGGACTTTGGACTGCGGCAGCTATACTGGTCATAATTGGGTTCATTTATCTGCTTTTCAGACCCTATAAGGAAAGTACATCCTTGAAAGTAAACAGTCGGAAACTGGCAGGAGCAAGATAGGCTGAGGAGCATACTTTTGGAGGTGAAAAATGGGAACTCTTATAGTTGGTATAATTATTTTAGGAATCGTAGCTTTGGCAATCAGCAGCATGATTAGTGATAAGAAATCAGGAAAATCCCTGCAGTGCGGCTGCGATTGCAAAAATTGCAGCGGACACTGTCACTAATAATAATCTTATCCTATCTAAAATGGGCGCTTTCTGCTTTGCGAGAGCGTCCATTTTAGATATGTCTATAAAGAAAAAATTATTCGGCAATATATTAAAATGAGTTGATACATTGCCGAATATGATGTATAATTTGCTGAAAAATGCGAACGTGCCCCCTAATGGGCTTATATTAATATAAACCGGAGGCGAGATAATAAATGAAAGAATATAAATTTTACGGCTGGGAACAGGCTGATGTGCCTGCGACAGCTGAAGAGTATAAGCAGATAAAAAATCCAAAGCATCTATATGATCTTCTTTCGGAAATATGGTGTGCAGATACGTGCGCCCCAAGAATGAGAGACGAATGGTCTAAAGAAAATATGACATTGGGACAGTGCTCCATTACGGCATTTCTTGCACAGGATATCTTTGGAGGAGATGTTTATGGCATCTTAAGACCGGGCGGAAATTACCATTGCTACAATGTTATAGGAGATTGTGTATTTGATCTGACAAGTGAGCAGTTTGGTGATGAAGTGCTTTCCTATGAGAACAATCCCGTGCAATCACGGGAGGTACATTTTGCAAAAGAAGAAAAGCGCTTAAGATACGAATATCTAAAAGAAGAATTGGGAAAGAAAGTGCATGCTAAAGCAGACGAAGGGATATAAAGATTAAGAGAATTTTACAGCCTGATTTTCAAACCACTTGATTCTAAAGGGTTACAATCAGGCTGCATTACTCATTTACTCACTTACTCACCACGTCACCGTAGTCTGGAACAGTGCTTTCTCGGGCAGAAGGTATGCCTTATCTCCCATGTACTCAAACCCATCCATGCCATCCATAACATATATGTGCACCGTATCAGTATTTCTGCCATAGAGAGAATAAACTTCCGCAATCATTCCCTGAGATTCAAGTGTGTTTCCATCTGCATCCGTAATGATAACGATATAGTCATAAGCCGCCTTCCCTTCGGGCGGAATAATCTCAGCTTGTATTTCATAGCGCGTTCTGGTTACCTTAGATATGCCTAAACCATCCTCATTGGTCTCCATGATTTCCTTTACCTGTGTGCCGCTGCGGTCTATTGTAATGGGAATTGTATAGTCCCATTCACCATTATAGCGTTTATGTGTACTCACTATGGTTTTGGTTTCACCTGTTATCGGGTCAATTATTTCACCTTCTTCCAGTTCGTCCAGCAGCCCCCAAATTTGGCTGATATTAATAGAATATATGAATTCGTCCGGAAGAACATCAAGCCCGGCGGTTCTGCGTACCAGGTCCAGATCGGTTCTTATAATGCCCAGAAATGTATGTGAATCAATATAATCTCCCTCTATCATATATGGACCATAATTAGTATCAGAATCTTTTTCGAAATCAAAGTAATCATTGCATGCCATAAATAGAAAATTATAAGTCAGAGTATAGGTGTCCAAATTTTTTAACCTATTAAGGACTTCCGGAAATTCCTCTTCATTATATATTTCCAACGAAATATATAACGACATATCCGTACAGACAACTTCCGAAAGCGTAATTGTAATATCGCCCGAAGTCTGGGAATATACATTTGTATCTGAATCAGATTTTGTTTCATCCTCAGAGTTTTTATTAGTATTGATGTTTGTTTGAGAATCATCATTATTTTCTGTACTATTCTCAGGTGCGGTAATTTTAGCAGCATAGTCGCTGTAATTGCCGGAATATCCTATACTATTCTCGATTGTCCTGAAAATTCTCCCGATAAAAGGTATCTTACCGGCAAGCGCAGGATTGCTGAACCCCAGAAGCCCGAGTAGAATAATGATGGCGGCAGCAACTCCCGGATAAAGGAGCTTGTGAATTCTTTTCTTTTTATTAACCTGTATCTTACCGCTTCTTATTTGTTCATAGGCATTATCTATTTTATCCTGAACTTCTGAAGAGGTTTCAGGTGTAAAATGCAGAATTTCATATAATTCTGAATCAATATGTGACTTGCTCATAGTTATTCTCCTTCCTTTTGACATATACTATATAGCGGTATCTTGAAGTTTATCTTTTAATTTGATTCTCTCCCGATGCATACGACTGCGAATTGTACTTTCCTTAATGTGCAGGATGTCGGAGATTTCTCTTGTGGTGAGCTCCTCACCGTAATAAAGCTGAAAACATAGCCTGTTTTCTTCAGAAACACATTCAAGCAGTTCATGAAATTTATTAAGTGGAGTGTCCGGGTCCAGTGATGTTTTTTGATTGATTTCCGGCATTGTCTCCAGAGATATATATTTTTTATTACTGCGGTAAATATGGTTACAATTATTGATTAATATGCGTATCAGCCATGTTTTGAAATATTGGGGCTCTCTGAGCTCAGAAAGATGCTCATAAGCATCCAGAATAGTATCCTGCATGGCGTCTGCTATATCGGCATTCTGTGTAAAATAACCATGTGCGATACGCAGCATTGTGTCCTGATGGATATCTATCAGCTCCAAAAATGCTTCGCTATCACCGTTTATTGCTTTTTTGACAAGCATTAACATATACCAGCCTCCTTTGTATTGCATATACGATATCGTATCATCTTTATATTTATTAGAGATTAAAAAAAAGATTTTTGTTGCATAAAAAGAATTTTTTCCATTAGTTGACTAAAAAAGAACAAATAGATATAATTATTCATATGGAGACGTATCGAAGAGGTCATAACGGGGCTGACTCGAAATCAGTTTGCCTTTCGGGGCACGCGGGTTCGAATCCCGCCGTCTCCGTTTTTTCTTGCTATAGGAAATTATATATTCTTGAAGGAGGAAGAAGAATGAAGAGAATCGGAATGTTGACCAGTGGTGGGGACTGTCAGGCGTTGAATGCTGCAATGCGCGGTGTTGTCAAGTGTTTATCCTGCAGTGGAGAAGACGTAGAAATCTACGGATTTCTGGAAGGATACAAAGGATTGATTTATGGGGATTTTCGCATGCTCACAGGCACTGATTTTTCAGGTATTCTGACGAAGGGCGGAACGATTCTTGGAAGCTCCAGAACCCCATTCAAACTTATGCGCGAGCCGGATGAGAACGGACTTGATAAGGTTGAAGCAATGAAACAGAATTATTATAAACTTAAACTGGACTGTCTTGTTATCTTAGGAGGAAACGGCACACATAAGACGGCCAATCTTTTAAGAGAAGAGGGACTTAATGTAGTAACTCTTCCGAAGACGATAGATAATGATTTATGGGGAACGGATATGACCTTTGGTTTCCAGAGCGCTGTTGATATAGCAACAGACTGTATCGACTGTATCCATACGACAGCCGCTTCACATGGACGTATCTTTATAGTAGAAGTCATGGGACATAAAGTAGGCTGGCTGACCCTGAATGCCGGAATGGCAGGTGGAGCGGATATTATTCTGATTCCTGAGATTCCTTATGATATCAATAAAATAGTTGATGCAATTAATGCACGCGCTTCGCGTGGCTCTAAGTTTACAATTATGGCAGTGGCTGAGGGTGCGATTTCCAAAGAGGACGCCAAATTGTCCAAAAAGGATTATAAAGAGAAAATGAAGAATTATCAGTACCCTTCTGTATCTTATGAAATTGCCGACAAGATTCAGAAGAAAACAGGGCTGGATGTACGTGTGACAGTTCCGGGGCATACACAGCGAGGCGGAAGTCCATGTCCTTATGACCGTGTATTTGCAACGCGTCTGGGCGCGGAAGCCGGAAAGCTGATTCTGAATGGAGAGTATGGCTTTATGGTGGGATATAAGAATAGAGAAGTAGTTAAAGTCCCACTTGAAGAGGTTGCAGGAAAGCTGAAAATGGTTTCACCTGATGCAACGATTGTGCAGGAAGCTAAAATGACAGGTATCAGCTTCGGAGATTAATGCTTTTCCTTGAAAAAATATGCCGAACAAGACGGCATGGAGGTTGGTTGTAAATGTCATATACAGCACTTTACCGTAAGTTCCGTCCGGACTGCTTTGAGGATGTCAAAGGGCAGGAGCATATTGTAACAACATTGAGAAATCAGATTAAGGCAGAGCGTATCGGGCATGCTTATCTTTTCTGCGGAACCAGAGGAACGGGAAAGACTTCTGTTGCGAAAATTTTTGCCAAAGCGGTAAACTGTGAACAGCCGGTGGACGGGAGCCCTTGTGGTGAGTGTGCGACATGCAGGGCGATTGCAGCAGGCGCCAGTATGAATGTCATTGAAATTGATGCTGCATCTAATAATGGTGTGGATAATATAAGGGAAATTGTCGACGAAGTATCATATTCTCCGGCAGAAGGAAAATATAAGGTTTATATTATTGATGAAGTTCATATGCTTTCCATAGGTGCTTTCAATGCGCTCTTAAAAACGTTGGAAGAACCCCCTTCATATGTCATTTTTATTTTGGCAACGACAGAGGTTCATAAGATTCCGATTACGATTCTGTCACGTTGTCAGCGTTATGATTTTAAAAGAATAACAATAGACACAATTACGAATAGACTGCATGAACTTATGGAAGTGGAGCAGATAGAGGTAGAGGATAAGGCGCTCCGCTATATCTCCAAGACTGCAGACGGTTCTTTCCGCGATGCGCTGAGTCTGCTTGACCAGTGCATTGCATTTCATTTTGGAAAAAATCTTACCTATGATAAAGTTCTGGATGTATTGGGAGCGGTAGATACCGAAGTGTTTAGCAGACTGCTTCAGCATGTTCTTGAAAAAGATGTGCCGGGCTGTATTGCTCTGCTTGAAGAAATAGTAATGCAGGGAAGAGAACTGACTCAGTTCGTTACTGATTTTACATGGTATCTTCGGAATCTTTTACTTGTAAACACTTCAGATGCGTCGGCGGTAGAGGATATTATAGATGTTTCTTCCGATAATCTTGCACGGTTAAAATGTGAGGCACAGGAAGTAGATTCCGATACAATAATGAGATACATTCGCATTTTTTCAGAGCTTTCGGGACAAATAAAATATGCTGCGCAGAAGCGTATCATGATTGAAATTGCATTGATTAAGCTATGCCGTCCGAGTATGGAAACCGATACGGCATCTTTGCTTGAAAGAGTCCGTACGATGGAAGACAAACTGGAAAAAGGTGTAGCGGCTATGCCGGCAGCAGGTTATGCGGCACCGGCTCAGAGCAATGTAACGGCGGAATCAGCCTTAGCGAACCGGCCTAAGCTGCCCAAGGCAATTCCGGAAGATGTTAAAATGATTGTCAATAAATGGCAGGCGGTAGTAAGTGAGACATCCATGCCTATGAAGCTATATTTAAAGAATGCCCGTTTGAGTCTGGGCGGTGATAATAAGTTGATGATAGTGGTAGAAGATGGAGTCGCATCGGATTACTTCCTGAAACAGGAAGGACATAAAGAGCTGTTGGAGAAGACAATATCTGATATTGCAGGTAAAGAAGTTGAAGTGACGATTCAAGGCATACGGAATGAACAAAGCTTTGAACAGGATTATGTGGATTTGAGCCGGATTATTAATATGGAAATAGAAGAAGAGTAAGAAAGGGGTATTGATATGGCAAAACGTGGAGGATTCCCGGGTGGAATGCCGGGAAACATGAATAACTTAATGAAACAGGCACAGAGGATGCAGCGTCAGATGGAGGAAAGCCAGAAGGAATTGGAAGAGAAGGAATTTACGGCTAAATCCGGCGGTGGTGCGGTGGAAGTTACTGTGACCGGCAAAAAAGAGATTACCAAAGTAAAGCTGTCACAGGAAGTAGTAGATCCGGATGATGTTGAAATGTTAGAGGACCTTGTGATGGCGGCAGCTAATGAAGCGCTTCGTATGGCGGAAGATGCTAATGCGGAGATTATGAACAAGATGACAGGTGGATTTGGCGGAGGGCTTCCATTCTAATGGATTTATACAGCGGACTTATAAATAAGCTAATTGAAGAACTGTCAGGGCTGCCGGGAATCGGAATCAAATCAGCTCAGCGGCTTGCTTTTTTTATAATCAATATGCCGAAAGAGAGGGTAGACAGGCTTGCTTCGACTATGATGGAAGCAAGGAATAATGTCAGATATTGTAAGGAGTGCTTTACCCTGACTGAGCAGGAAGTGTGTCCTATCTGTGCCAACGAAGGAAGAGATCATAAGACTATAATGGTAGTGGAGAATACACGGGATTTGGCAGCTTACGAGAAGACCGGAAGGTACACAGGGATTTATCATGTTCTGCATGGTGCGATTTCACCAATGCTCGGAATCGGGCCAAACGATATCAAGTTAAAGGAATTGATGCAGCGATTGCAGGCGGATGTGAACGAGGTCATAATTGCAACTAATTCCAGCCTGGAGGGAGAGACTACGGCTATGTATATCAGCAAGCTTATCAAGCCGACAGGTGTGAAAGTAACCAGAATAGCAAGCGGCGTACCGGTAGGCGGGGATTTGGAATATATAGATGAAGTGACCTTACTACGGGCTCTGGAAGGACGTACTGAACTATAACATATTTGATTAAAATTATAAAACAATTGTATTAGAGAGGAATGGGATTATGGGTATAACGAAGGAAGTATTTGGAACAGCCCGGGATGGCAAAGAAGTATATGCTTTTACATTGGAGAATTCCAATGGCATGAAGGCAAGGGTGACTAATTTTGGCGCTATTTTGATAAATTTATATGTACCGGATGCCAAGGGAAATGTGGAAGATGTTGTATTGGGATTTGACAAGTTGGAAGACTATTATAAAAACGGAAGTTTCTTTGGAGCGACTATAGGACCGAGTGCAAACAGAATCGGAAATGCAAGTTTTCAGATTAACGGAAAGAGATATCAGCTTGATGTCAATGATGGACCGAACAATTTACATAGTCATATAGAATTAGGATACCATAAACGTGTGTGGGATGTCGTTGAAGAAGGAGCTGACAGTGTAACCTTTTCACTCGAGGCTCCGGATGGAGACATGGGCTTTCCGGGAAATAAGAAGATTACCATGAGTTACAGCCTCTCTGATGATAATCAGTTGAAACTGGCATATCATGCATCTTCCGATGCAGATACGCTGATTAATATGACGAACCACACATACTTTAATCTTAGTGGACATAAATCGGGCAAGATTGAGGAGCATATATTGACAATCCATGCCGGCAGTTATACGCCTGTTGTTCCGGGAGCTATACCAACCGGTGAAATTGCAACCGTAGTTGGAACACCGATGGATTTTACGAGCCCGAAACCTATTGGGCAGGATATTAACGCTGATTTTGAGCAGCTTAAGCTGACCCAGGGGTATGACCATAACTATGTGGTTGACGGTGCTGACGGTACACTTCGGGAAATTGCCACAGTAGAAGACCCGGCGAGTGGCAGAAAAATGAAAACCTTTTCCACTCTTCCGGGCGTACAGTTTTATGCCGGAAACTGTATAGGAAAAGAAAACGGTAAAGAGGGTGCGTCTTATGGGCCTAGGATGGGAATGTGTCTTGAAACACAATACTATCCGGATACAATTAATAAACCACAGTTTCCCTCAGCAGTTTTCGGACCGGACAGAGATTATGATGCTGTAACCGTATATCAGTTTATATAATTTTATGCTTCTGCGCGGGATTTGATAAATTTCGCCGCCCTTCTGTGCTATATTTAGAAAAAGTATGCCTGTATATATGGCACAGAGAGGGTGTGATAATTAGAATGGAAGCGTCAGATATTTTGATTCACAAAGGTGAAAATGAAGAAAAGTATCAACTGTATGTAGAAGACTATGTTATGTCTTATCTGAAAAATTACAGAGCTACGGATAAAAGGAATATTTTTTTCTATGGAGAAAGGAAACCACGGGAAAATAAATATTACATATATGGAGCCGGACGGCAGAAACAGATTTCCTATTTTGAAAAATATGAGCTTTTAGAAGAAATTATATGTCGTTATGTTATGGACATGCCGGTATTTTCCATAAGAGAAAACTCGGGAACATACGAACTGAAAGGTTATTATATTTTCTATCAGAGCAATGATGCCATGCAGAGCTACATGGTAGAACAAAGAAAAAATGTAGAATCCAAAGAAAAAGAGCAGAATAAAAATGATCGTCAAATTGCAGCTATAAGTCGGCGGGATAACAAAGGACTGAATGAAGAGAATAATTCGCTACAGGCGCGGTTTAGAGAAAAAAAGCAGGAAAAATCAGGAAATGGTTTGATGACTGCTCAGCTATCGGCAATTTTTATCATAATAGCTGCGATTGCGATTAACTCAACAAACAGCTATACTAAGCTGAAGGAATTGGGACGGTCAGCAGTAGAAGTTTTCTTTGTATTGGAAAATCAGGATGCGGCTGAAAGCAATGAAGGTGTTGATAAGGTTGATGAAACACCAAAAGAAACGGTTTTACGACTTACAGATTTGGACGAAAAATTTGAAGAAGAAAATAATACGGCAAAGCTTGAAGAAGATAAGGATGTAGATAAATCAGAAGCAGATACTCAGGAAAGTGAAAGTGCAGAAACTGTAGATGAGTCGAATGATGTAAAAGAAGCATCGGCATCAAATGAAGTGTTATCGAGTGATCAGGCATTTTCCAGAAATATTACAGAATACTATCGAATTGAAAAAGGTGATACGCTTTATACCATTAGTATAAAAATATATGGGGATTCCTCAAAGGTTGCGGAAATCTGTGAACTCAATCAGATTACAAACCCTGACCATATAGAATACGGTCAAAGAATATTGCTGCCTTAGGTTGGATAACTCATAATAAAGAGGAATAACGTATGGCAAACGTTAGGGATTACTTTAAAAATAGGGAAAAACGTGATGATAAAGTAAAAGGTATCAGTTACAGGGAAAAAATAAGAAGCCACAAGTTTATGATTTTCTACCGTACTATACTGATTCTGCTTCTTGCCGTAGCCACTACGGCAGCGCTGGTGATTCAATGGAAGAATAAGGTTTATACGGAAAGCGTTGTAGTATCTTCCATAGAAACGACAATTCCGCCAAACAGTAAGATACTTCCTTTTTCGGGGTACATATTATCATACAGTAAGGATGGTGCAAGCTGCTTAGACTCCAAAGGCAATGTAATCTGGAATGAAACCTTTGAGATGCAGAACCCGATGATTGATATATGCCAGAATGTGGTAGCAATCGGTGATTATAACGGAAGAAATATTTACGTAATGGATACAAACAGCATATTGGGGGAGATTGTAACTAACAAACCGATCAGAAGCTTTAGTGTATCTGAAAAGGGCATAGTGGAAGCCGTTTTGGATGATTCCAATGTTACTTGGATCTATCTTTATGATACTCAGGGAGAAGAGCTGGTTTATTTTAGGACAACTATGAAAGACAGCGGATATCCTTTCAGCGTTGCAATTTCTCCCAGTGGAAAACTGGTAAGTGTAGCTTATCTTTTTGCAGACAGCGGCGAGGTGAAATCCAGTGTAGCATTTTATAATTTTGGCTTAGTCGGACAGAATTATACATATAATTTTGTTAATGGTTATGATTATCTTAATTCCGTTGTTGGGTATACTCATTTTTTGGATGACAAAACGCTGTTTGCCGTGGCTGATGACAGAATCATGTTTTTTAGCGGCGCCGAGATACCTACTAGCACTGCGGAGCGCCTGCTTAACGAAGAGGTGCATTGGATTCATTATGGAAAAGAGTATGTCGGATTGGTATTTATCAGTACGGATAGCGGTAACCGATATCGTTTGGATGTGTATAATAAATCAGGTCAGTTGAGTCAGTCTATTGATTTTGATATGGAATATTTGGACATTGTTTTTGCTGATGACCAGATTATTATTTATAATGAATCAGAATGCAAGGTTTACAATATGGAGGGACTGGAAAAATACTCCGGACGTTTTGAAAAAAATGTGCACTTACTGATTCCTACATCGTCTCCATATAAATATACATTAGTTACAGAGGATTCTATAGATACAATCGAGCTGAAATAGCATATAAGGTACGGATTTTGGAAAGGTGTTGGATATTGGTTTGAAGATTGCTTTTTTTCTGCTTTCTTTTTTATTAGCAGCATGGAGAATGAAAAAGGGATTTCACAACGGCATGATGAAGGAAATAGTTAATATTTTGTCTACGGCTGTTTCATGTGTGAGTATCGTGCTTATTTTCTTAACGATAAGCAGTGTCATGGCAAAGACTTTCAGCATGCTTACCGTCTGTGTATTGGGACTTATCGGGATAGGTATTATTTTTAAACTGTGTAAGCTTATTTTTGCACCTGTTGCGGCAATTGTAAATATCTCAATTATAAATGGATTGGATAAGATAGCGGGTGCAGTCTTAGGGCTGGGTGAAGCCATTATCTGTTCATGGTTTTTATATCATATAATGGGTTATTTCGGTATTTATATAAATCTCTGAATTTCCTTGACAAATAAAGGAAATAGATGATACAATAAAATTCCACCGCCTATAGAGCGAGAGGGTTTGGAATAAATATTTTCAGAAATGGAAAAAATTTT
>JAIDPH010000271.1 GCA_029062885.1 Lachnospiraceae bacterium | reverse complement strand
CCAAAACCGGATTTTTATTTTTTGCCGGTTTTGGTATAAGTTTTTATATTTATATATATTAAAATATAACATGAAATAAAACATGTAATGAAGAATGAAAGAGGTGATTCCATTGATATAGATAATGATATGATAAAGATATTGTTAGAAATTAGTTGAAATTGGAAATGTATTTGCAGAAAAACAGTTGAAAGACAAAAGAAGGGAGTTTTAAAGAATATGAAAAAAGGTTTAAAGAAATTATTAGGATTAGGACTTGCGGTATCGCTGGCGTTAGGGTGTAATGGCATGACTGTTTTGGCGGATGAACCAAGCTTCTCAGAAGCATTTAATGGCGCTACAGCAAATGCTTCTGTACGGACAACTTCTAATGGTGCAAGCGCAACAACTTCTTATTCAAAGCCTGCAACAATAGAAGCAAAAGTGACCGTATATTATATTAGAAATGGCAGCAAATATACGGATCAGAGTGGAACGGCGTCTGCTTCAATTGGCGGAGCAACCGCGACTGTATCCATAGGTAGTGGTGGCGGAGATGTTGTAGGAGCAAAAGGACTTCATTATATTTATTCCGGTAGTGCGGTATGGAGGCATGAAACAACGACTGGTACTACATGGTAGAAATGGGCATAAGGGATGCTGGGGAACCCTAGTATCCCTTATGTATATAGAAGTATAGAGCAAAGGAAAGAAACGGAAAAGGTTTATGAAGAAATTTGTAAAAGCAGCAAAATGTTTTCTTATTATGATAGTATCCCTGTTTACATTATCTGGCTGTGGGAAAGAGACTCTTCCCAATACCTTTGTGGAGGGCAGCGACTTCCAATATATGCAGATGGACAGCGCAGGTGAATATACAGGCATTCAGCAGGGAGAGGATGGATATTATCTCAGGCATGGAGATTATATTTATTATCTGGAGCAAGTATCAGGAGAAATTATGCCGCTCTGCAGTCGGGTAGACTGCCTGCATGATGAGGAGACGGAGCAGGACAGGAAAGAGAAATGCAATGCTTATGTAAAAAATTGCAGTGATAATAGCAGGGGGATAGCTTACTGTAACGGATATGTATATTGTCTTGATGGAGCTACTTTCTTAAATATAGGAGAAACACTGACGTTGTATCGGATATCAGCGGATGGTTCGAAGAAAGAAAAGGTTTATCAGTGGGCGGATGACATGTTCCTTCTACGCTGGATTGTGCATAGGGACGTATTTTATTATGCGGAGAAAAAATATATTGAAAAGGAGAGCGAAGAAGAAACGGAGCTGATAGCTATAGTTACCCTGTATGCTATGGATTTGACAAAGGCAGTACCACGTCCGAAAGTGGTTTATACTGTCAGCAGTGAGGAAGTTATTGATCCAGTTATAGCACACATTAAATGCTATGGGAATTACCTGTACTTTCTTTTTAATGGGGTTAAAATGATGGAATCTGACAGTAGCTTACAGATGTTCACTACGGGCTTTGTCTATGATATGGAAAAGCAGGAGCTTAAGGAATTAGGGATACCGGGAATGCAGGAAGATGAACAAGTTAGTGATATAAAATTTTGGCAGGATAAAATATTGTTTAAGATAGTAACAGGGTATGATGATGATTATTTTAGGTCGGCAAAGACATATATAGCCAATTTGGATGGAACTGATGAGGAAGTTTATGTGGAAGATATCATGGGACACAATTATTACAGTGATGGACAATATCTGATCAAGACAGATGCATTAATGGTATTTCTGGCGTCGCTTGGGCTTGGATATTGCGATTACGATAAAGAAGAAGGCACATATTGGGTTTATGACAATAACCTTGACTTAGTGGATTCGTTCGTCCTACCACCGGAAATACATGTGATTGATGCCCCGAGAATGGGAAATGCACAAGAGATGTATTTATTGTATGATGATGCGCAGGACCCTGAAAAATGGGGAGTGCTGCGATGGGATAAAAGCGGAATCGGAAGCTATGGAGGCGGGAAATTTGATGTGACTGTTATCCCGTATGGCGGAGATTAGGTTGAGCAAGAATGAAGGATTAATATGGGAATTGTAAAGTATGAGATAGTGAAACTGTGGAAAAAGAAGCCGGTTATTCTTCTGCCCGTATTGCTTTTGGCATGTAATATTTTCCTTATATATACGTATGAGAAAAATACGGAGGAATTTTTTTACATACACAGTCAGGTTGAAAATTACCGCGCATTTCTGCAAGGAGATGAGTCTGCGGATGCCGACGGTTATTATAGACAGGGTCAGGAAGCGCAGGAGGAATATATAGAGGCTTACCCTGAGTTTATAGATGAAATGGAACAGCGTGCCGACAAGATGAAGGATGTTTCTCTGTTCCAAAGTGTGGAGAGTTATGTGTACCGGAATCTGGTGAAAAGTGTGCGTGATTTTGCACCATTTTCCGGCATTATTATAAAGGCGGATAATTGTTATGGCGTGAATGCATTGGCGGAATATGACATCAGTATCCTGTTTCTGCTGATATTTTTGGCAGTCTTAAGCTACTATGTTCTTTTTCTGGAACGGGATAAGAACCTTCTTTTACTGCTTAAGTGCAGCAGGAATGGGCATATGCCGTTAGCTGCTGCCAAATTGACGGTAATGGTCTTTGGAGCGGCTGTGTTTACGGTACTTTTGGAATGCAGTGCGATTTTGACATATGGGTGGATGTATGGCTATGGGGACATGGGCAGGGCGATTCAGTCTGTGCCACTTTTTCGGAACTGCACCTATAGGCTGTCTGTTGCGGAAGCATTTGCGGCGACAGTGTTGATTCGTATGCTGATATCCGTTGTGTTTACATGTATTTTATTTTGTACCGGTATGCTTCTTAAGAATGAAATTTCGGCGGCTGTCGTTGTGGCGGTGATTTTCGGGACTGAATATTTTTGTTGCAGGGTATTTTCCTTAAGCGGTATATTCGGAGGCATCAAAAGTATAAATCCGTTTTACTGCTGGGATATGAAGCAGGTGTTGGGAGAGTATTATAACCTGAATTTGTTTGGGTATCCTGTGGGGAAAAACCTGCTTGCTTTGCTGGCGGCTGCATTTCTGGTCATTGCCCTGCCCGCAGCGGGAATTTTTATTTTTCATAGAACCTGCCAGATAAGGACAGAGAGCCGGATAGAAGTTTTTTTGCAGTGGCTTAGGCAGAAGACGGGGCGTTTTAGCAGACGCCTTAGTTTGGTTTATTATGAATTCTACAAGGTAATGATACAGCAGAAAAAAGGGCTTGTATGGGTAGGATTATTTCTTTGGTGGATTTCGGAGATTTCCAACGTCTTTGCCATAAGATATTATGGTGATGTGGAAGTTGCATCATATCATGTTTATCTGAGCAATCTGCATGGACGGATTTCGGAAGAAACGTATGCGTATATAAAAGAGGAAGCAGCATATCAGGATGAGCTTAGGCAGGCGATTCTTTCACCGGAGACAGAGGAAAACATGCAGCATGTATATTCGGCGCAGCTTGATATGTATGAAAAGGGCTTCGTTTTAGTCCAAAAGCAGCTTGCTTTATTAGAGGAAAAGACAGGCGACATTGGGGATAAGTATTTACTGGATGAACTTGCATATATAGAATTGTGGAAGGATAGCGGTACGGATATCGTGCTTTGGTTTATTGGGGCGTCAGCGATATTGTTCTTTGCGATAAGCATCGCAGTAGTGGATGAAAAGAAGGAAATGCTTCCGCTTATACGCTCAACCGTAAACGGAAGGAGAAAGCTTGAAAAAAGCAAGTCATATTTTTCGTCAATCTGTGCCATAGTTGTTTTTCTGATTATGGAATCGCCATTGTTTTTGCGATATTACCGAATCGATCATTTTTCTACTGCGATGCAGAAGCTCTGTGACTTTACTACACAGAATTTTACAAGCGGCGTGGTATTGGGAGTGATGGTGGTATGCGTATTTATGCTGAAGGCTTGCAGCTTTTTTTCAGTCTGCATGCTTGGGAAAAAGCTTGCGGGGATTGTGAAAAATGAGATGGCGGCAATATTTGTCGGAATTGGTATTCTAGGATTGGCGGCTTTGATGCTTTATCATTTTAAATGGGATTTTAATATGATATTCCTTGAGGGGCTTGAACGGTAAGGGCTGCCCGGCAGGAATAAGAAGGATTCTTAAGTACGTTTTGGATAATGGAGGATAACTGATACAGAATGGAACTGAAATTGGAAGGGATAACGAAGAGCTATAATAAGGGGAAGACTTATGCGGTAAAAGATTTTAATGCATGTTTTACGCCTGGGGTTTATGGACTGCTTGGACCAAACGGAGCGGGCAAGAGTACTTTGATGAATATGATTACGGACAATATAGATGCAGATTCCGGTGTTATTACATTGGATGGTACTTTCATAAAGAAGATGGGTGCATCTTATCGGAGTCTGCTTGGTTATATGCCGCAACAGCAGGGCATTTATGATGATTTTACAGGTGAGAAATTTTTGTGGTATATGGCAGCGCTGAAGGGACTTGGCAGGAAAGAGGCAAAAGAGACGATTGAACGGATATTGACGGTGGTAAACCTACAGGCTGATCGCTATAAGAAACTGAAATCTTATTCCGGCGGCATGAAGCAACGTATCCTTATTGCGCAGGCGTTGCTGAATGACCCGAAAATCCTTATTATGGATGAACCGACGGCAGGACTTGACCCGAAGGAGCGTATAAGGATCCGGAATTTTATAAGCGACATATCCAAAGATAAAATCGTTTTACTTGCAACTCATGTTGTATCGGATGTGGAATACATTTCAAAGGAAATTCTGATTTTAAAGTCCGGAAAGGTGGTACGTCAGGGAACTCCGCAGGAACTGCTTTCGGAGATGGAACATAAGGTGTTTGAGGCATTGGTGACATCCAGTGAGCGTGAGATATACGAGGGAGCGAATTTTAAAATTGCCAATGTTGCGCTGGCTTCGGAAAAAGTATGTCTGCGAGTGGTTTCAGACATACAGCCGGATATTGGAGAGGTACATGTGGTAAGGCCGAATTTGGAAGATGTGTATCTTTATTTTGTGGAGTAATGAAAGCATAAGTTGCATCTTGTTACGTTCAAAAAAGTCTGATAAAATAAGATAAATGGTTGCTTTATAAGATAGAAAGCAAACCATATAAATTGAGCGAATATAAAAATAGGAGGTATTTACTCATGGCAAATGATAAGTTGGTTCAGATTGTTGAATTATTACCGTTTATCAGACAGTTTTTTGAACATGACGTATTCTTGACAGTATTGGACAGAAATGGAGTCATACAGGGATATTCTGTTCCCGATGGGGTACCACCCATTTTGAGTGTCGGTCAGGTGTTTGAAGATCCAAGCGGTGCATTTGATGAAGTGATAAGAACCGGAAGACGGAAGCATAACCTGTTGCCGGAAGAGGTTATGGGTGAAGCATTTGAGGGAGAATTAGTACCGGTCAAGGATGGCTCCGAAGTTGTCGGATGTGTGAGCTGTACATATTCTGTTGATATAAAGAAGCAGATGTCTCAGATAGCCAATCAGTTTCAGGAATCAGTTAAAGCTATTGATGGTTCTATTCAGGAAGTCATTAACGGAATTGAGAGTTTATTTAATATGCTGACTGAAATGGACAAGATGGCAAATGGCGTTGACAGTGATGTGCAAAATGCTGTTGAGGTAGTAAACAAAGTCAGCAGCAATGCTTCACGTTCTAATATGCTTGCATTGAATGCATCTATTGAGGCTGCACGCAGTGGTGAGCACGGCCGCGGGTTTGCTGTAGTTGCAAATGAGATGGGTCAATTAGCGAAGGACAGCGCCGGTTCTGCGAACGCGATTAAGAATACTTTGAATACCATTACAAATCACCTTGTCGCAATTATTTCTTCAATAAAAGATGCAAATAATGTGGCAAAAGAGCATATGGAGAATGTAAGCCAAATACAGAAGATTCTCAATCAGACGCTTGTTCTTGCCGGTAAATTGGAAGAGGACATAAGCAAACAGTAATAATGTGCAAAATACTTAAAAATCATTGCAATTTCACAAAAAATTTAGTAAAATATACACATCATATCATTTTGAGGTGCAAATATTGTTGTGATATTTGCCATATGACTAAATAAGTGGAATTGGAGGATAGGATATGAATGTTTACACAACTGACAAAATACGTAATGTTGTGCTGTTAGGCCATGGTGGATGTGGAAAGACCAGTTTGGTTGAAGCGATGGCATATCTTGCCGGAGTGACTTCCCGTATGGGAAAGGTGTCGGATGGCAATACCATCAGCGACTATGGTAAGGAAGAGCAGAAACGCCAGATATCCATTGCCACTTCAGTTGTTCCGATTGAATGGGAAGGCGTGAAGATTAATCTGTTGGACACACCGGGATTTTTTGACTTTGTAGGCGAAGTAGAAGAAGCAGCGGCTGTAGCTGATGCTGCAATTATTGTTGTTTCAGGTAAAGCCGGAGTAGAAGTCGGAACGGAGAAGGCATGGGAATTATGTGAAAAATATAAATTACCGCGTTTTGTTTTTGTAACTGACATGGATATTGATAACGCTTCATTCAGACAGGTCGTAGAAGACATGACTGAGAAATACGGTAAAAAGATGGCTCCATTCCATCTGCCGATTCGTGAAGATGAGAAGTTTGTCGGTTATATAAACGTTATTACAGAACAGGCATATCGTTGGAAAGATAAAGAAGTTGTAGAGTGTGAAATGCCTGAATACAGTAAAGCAAATCTGCAAATCTGCCGTGATGCGCTTTTGGAAGCGGTTGCTGAGACAAGCGAAGAATTTATGGAGCGTTATTTTAACGGAGATTCTTTCTCTGAGGCGGAAATCAGGGCAGCGCTTAGAAATAATGTAATGGAAAGTAGCATCGTACCGATGTCTATGGGTTCAAATGTATTATGTCAGGGTGTTTTCACTTTACTTGACGATATTGTAAAATATGTACCGAGTCCGGAAAACAGGGAAGTTGCCGGAATCAACCTGAAAACCAATGAAATTTTTGCGGCAGATTTTGATTTCTCCAAACCGAAGTCGGCCTACATATTCAAGACGATTGTAGACCCGTTCATCGGAAAATATTCCATGATAAAGGTTAATTCAGGCGTTTTCAAGAGTGATGACCTGATTTACAATGAAGATAAAGACATTGAAGAGAAGATAAGCAAACTGTATGTGCTTCAGGGCGGCAAACCTATAGAGATAAAGGAACTTCATGCCGGTGATATCGGTGCGATTGCTAAGCTGACGGCAGCAAGAACAGGTGATACTCTGTCTACTAAAGCAAATGTTATCCGTTACGGTAAGACTGAAATTTCCACGCCTTACACTATGATGCGTTATGAAGCACAGAATAAGGCTGATATTGATAAGATTTCACAGTCGCTGCAGAAGATGACTCATGAAGACCAGACTCTGAAAATCGTTAATGATGCTGAGAACAAGCAGACACTTTTGTGTGGAATGGGCGACCTTCATTTGGAAGTCGTTACAAGCAGACTTCTTAGTGAGTACAAAGTAGGAGTCAAACTTTCGACCCCGAAGGTTGCTTACAGGGAAACTATTCAGAAGAATTCTGATGTGGAATATAAATATAAGAAACAGTCAGGCGGTCACGGACAGTATGGTCATGTCAAGATCAAATTTGAGCCTTCTGGTTCTTTGGAAGAACCCTATGTATTTGAGCAGAGCGTAGTAGGCGGTTCAGTGCCTAAGAACTTTTTCCCGGCAGTAGAAAAGGGATTACAGGAGTCTGTTCAGAGCGGACCGATGGCTGCATATCCTGTAGTCGGTGTAAAAGCGAATCTGTATGATGGTTCCTATCATCCTGTAGATTCTTCCGAAATGGCATTTAAGATGGCGACTATACAGGCATTTAAGAAAGGCTTTATGGAAGCTAAACCGATTCTGTTAGAGCCGATTGCATCATTGAAGGTGACTGTACCTGATGCATATACTGGCGATATTATGGGAGATCTGAATAAGCGCCGCGGCAGAGTGCTTGGAATGAATCCTACGACTGACGGCAAACAGGTAATTGAAGCAGATATTCCTATGTCGTGTCTGAATGGCTATTGTACTGATTTACGTTCAATGACCGGAGGCAGAGGCACATATGAATATCAGTTTACCAGATATGAGCAGGCTCCAAGCGATGTACAGGAAAAAGAGGTTGCTGCAAGAGCCGGAAAAGTAGCTGCAGGCAGTGAAGAATAAGTAGTCTTTTTTAGAGGTGAAAACAGGATGTATGTATTGGGGGATACAGCATCCTGTTTTTGCATTAAATGGTTGACAAATTATTCGGGTATAGTAAAATTATTAAGAAGATTAGGCGGTTTCGCAATTATCCGTATTAAATGATAAACGAGAGGAAAGAAGAAGTTATGGCAGAATTATATAACCACAGAGAAGTAGAGCAGAAATGGCAGAAGATTTGGGATGATGAGAAGGCATTTAAGACTTCCGAGGATTATTCCAGACCTAAATATTATGCATTGGTAGAGTTTCCGTATCCATCGGGGCAGGGACTTCATGTAGGACATCCAAGACCTTATACGGCGCTTGATATTGTTGCCAGAAAAAGAAGGATGCAGGGGTATAATGTCCTTTATCCTATGGGGTGGGATGCCTTTGGACTTCCGACGGAGAATTATGCAATAAAAAATCATATTCACCCCAGAGTGGTTACGGAGAATAATGTTATACGTTTTAAAAACCAGTTACACGCTTTAGGTTATTCTTTTGACTGGGATAGGGAAATCAATACGACGGATTCTGATTATTATAAATGGACACAGTGGATATTCCTGAAATTATTTAAAGCAGGACTTGCATATAAATCAGAGATGCCGATTAATTGGTGTACATCCTGTAAGGTAGGACTTGCCAATGAAGAAGTAGTAAACGGCGTATGTGAGCGCTGTGGTTCCGAGGTAGTGCGTAAGGTAAAGAGTCAGTGGATGCTTAAGATTACCGAATATGCCGATAAGCTTATTCAGGGGCTTGATACTGTTGATTATGTGGAGAAGGTTAAAGTTTCCCAGAAGAACTGGATAGGTAAATCAACAGGAGCGGAAGTGGATTTTTGTATTAAAGATAAAGAAGATAAGCTTCGTATTTATACGACCAGATGCGATACTTTATTTGGAGCAACCTATATGGTTCTGTCTCCGGAACATCCGCTTATTGACAAATATAAAGACGAGATTGGCAATTGGGATGAGGTATGCGCCTACAGGGAACAGGCAGCAAGAAAATCTGATTTTGAACGCTCTGAACTTGCAAAAGAGAAAACAGGTGTGAAGATTGACGGATTGAGTGCTGTAAACCCTGTTAATGAAAAAGAAATACCGATTTTTATTTCCGATTATGTATTAATGAGCTATGGTACAGGCGCTATCATGGCAGTTCCTGCTCATGATGAAAGAGACTGGGATTTTGCTAAGAAATTCAATCTTCCGATTATTGAAGTAGTGGCGGGCGGTAAGAATGTACAGGAAGAAGTTTATACGGACGTGGCAACAGGAACGCTTTGTAACTCAGGTTTTCTGGATGGACTTAATGTAGCGCAGGCAAAAGAAAAGATGATTGCCTTTCTTGAAGAAAAAGGTATCGGAACTGCTAAGACAAACTTCAAGCTTAGAGATTGGGTATTCTCCAGACAACGTTATTGGGGTGAGCCTATTCCGATCGTACATTGTGAAAAATGCGGATATGTACCGATAGATGAGAGCGAACTGCCGTTAGAATTGCCGGAAGTAGAAAGCTATATGCCGACAGATAACGGTGAATCACCGCTTGCTTTAATGACCGATTGGGTCAATACAACATGCCCATGTTGTGGAGGACCTGCTAAGCGTGAAACAGACACTATGCCTCAGTGGGCCGGTTCTTCATGGTATTTCCTGAGGTATACGGATCCGAATAATAAGGAAGCTCTTGCAAGTAAAGAAGCTTTGGATTATTGGATGCCTGTTGACTGGTATAACGGTGGTATGGAGCATACGACGCTGCATTTATTGTATTCACGTTTCTGGCACAAGTTTTTATATGATGAAAAAGTAGTGCCTTGCCCGGAACCGTATTTAAAGAGAACTTCACACGGTATGATTCTTGGTTCTAACGGTGAAAAAATGAGTAAATCCCGTGGAAATGTCGTAAATCCTGATGATATCGTCAGAGAATATGGCGCAGATACGCTGCGGACTTATGAAATGTTCATCGGTGCATTTGATTTATCCGCCGCATGGTCTGACGATGGAGTAAAAGGCTGCCGCCGTTTCTTGGAGAGAGTATGGAAACTGCAGGATATCATGACAGAAGAGACAGGATACTCTGCTGATTTGGAAACAAAAATGCACCAGACTATCAAGAAAGTCAGCAGTGATTTTGAAAATTTGAAGTATAATACGGCAATAGCGGCGATGATGGCGCTGATCAATGATTTTTATAAGAAAAATTCAGTGACGAAGGGCGAATTCAAGACACTGCTCACACTGCTTAATCCGGTTGCACCGCATATCACCGAGGAACTGTGGCAGATTGTAGGTTTTGAGGGAAAAGTATATCAGACTTCATGGCCTAAATACGATGAGGCGAAGACTGTAGAAGATACTGTGGAAATCGCAGTGCAGATTAACGGAAAGACAAGAGCAACACTGCTTATTGGAAAAGATGATAATAAGGATGATGTAATTGTCAAAGCGAAAGAGGCAGTTGCGGATAAACTGACAGGTACAATTATTAAAGAAATTTATGTACCGGGCAGGATTGTGAATATCGTACAGAAGTAGAATAAATACTGGATTTTGAATATGTGTTAGTGACACAGGGAGGCTCGTATACTAATATATGAACCTCCCTTCTTTTATAGTTTATTCCTCTTGCGGAATAGAGCTGTCATTTTGTTCATTTTAGCCAAGTCGTCGGGTGAAGCATATTTTTGTAAAGTTTTTATTATGGTATCAACCTCTTCTTCGGTAAAGCTTATATTATTTTCTTTCCCACGTTTGGCGACAGCCATTAAGAAAGGCAGCATCTGTTCCTGGGTCAAGCCGTTGCTTTCAAATACAAGCATTTGCAGGAAATCTAGTTTGGTTCTGTCAATATGTGCAACATCGGGATCATTCAACCAGGATGTCATGTATAAAAATCTCCTTTCTAATTTTTACTGAAAGCCTCAAACATAGCTTTCTGCTCCGGTGATAACATACCCATCAGCAAATCTTCCATGGAAGAGCCGGAAGGATTGTCAGAATTTTGCTTACCCATGTCAGGAAACATTTCCTGCATTGCGCTCATAGTCTGACTCATTTCCTGATACATTTCCATAGTCTTAAACATTGAATTAATTTGTTCTAACTGTTTTGACTCGGCTTCCGTACAGTAAGGTCTTAATTCCTGAAAAATTTTTTGAATATCCGGTTTTTCCGTATCTTTGGAAGCAGCACGGATCTGAAAAGGATGTTTTTTGAATAAGTCGATTGTATATTTTAACTCCATATATTTTATATAAATTGCCATATTTTTTTGCATGGAAGGCTCTATATAGGGGAGAAGAACCTTTAACTTCTGTATCTGATTGTTGGTATATAAGGCATCAAATGCCATAACGTTTGACGAATCTTCTTTCATTGTTCATATGCCTTTCGATGCCGGTAGATTAATTGCTTAAATACTATCAAAGTATATGCGTCATAAGAGAAAAATAGGCTCAAACTGCGAGCCTATTTTCCAGATGTGCATCAAGAAGTGAAGAAAAACTATTAGCAGGAAGAACCGCAGACACTGAAAAGGATTAACAGCCAGATAAGAGAGTTGCATCCACAACCATCGGAGCCGCCGTTCAATAAGTTGAGACCGCCGCCGCAGCCACAGCTGTCATTGTTGTTAAAGAGGGAGAACAAGATGATAAGCCAAATCAGAGAACAGCATCCGTTGTTGCCTGAAGACTCTCTTGTGCTGCCGCATCCACAGTTTGTTGCTGATAAATCACTCATGTTTATTGCCTCCATGTTTTGTTGTTTTGTTTTATGGTTTATCTTATGTATAGGGCAGGTCCAAGTTTCCGGCTATAGCAAAAAAAGATAAAGTAATTTGAAAATATTTCGATTGGAATAGCCATATGTAAATATGCACAATACTATATTTTGTGTTTGGTTTTGACGAGCGGCTTTATTTGAACAATATATT
>JAIDPH010000270.1 GCA_029062885.1 Lachnospiraceae bacterium | reverse complement strand
GATTGGAATATACAAATTCTCTTTATTTTGGCGAACGCTCTCTTCTCCATGAATAATAAATTCCTTTTTTTCCGTAGTCAGAGAATAATAATATGTATCTTTATCTTTTGAGAAAAAATAATGTATATCACCAAGTTTTAAATCTAATTCCTCAAGCATTTCCCTACGTGCCGCTTCAAGATATGTTTCATTTTCTTCCACACCACCACCGGGAATAACATAATAAATATCTTGATCATTCTTTTTTCTTCCAATCAAAAGAATTTCCTCTGTTTCCGGATTAATCACAACTACCCCTGCACGTTTTCTCATAACCTATTTCCCTCAGCCATTCTCAGTCAAAAAGTCCTCCGCCCTGCGGCGAAGGACTATAATATCTTTATTTTTTATCAACTCAGTTTTAAAAAACTTTCAGATATTTTTTGTAATCATGGTATGTAACTGTTACCCAGCCGTAACCATCACCATAATTCATTCCGATTTCCATACCCAGAGGAGTATAGAAGATAATAAGATCATCTTCGGATTTAAGATGCTTCGTAATCTCCTGATCACTCATGCTGTCCAGCATATCGTTTTCTCCGTTTTGCCTTTCGTTTCTCTCTCTGAAATCTACGGAAAAATCATCATCAACCTCTATTATATCCGTATTATCCATAACAACGCCGGCATTCATATCAATGTTGATACAATAGACATATACTGCGCCGAAAAAGTTTGAACTGATTTCTTCCTGAAATGCAATGCTTAAAACGCTTTCGCTCATATAAGTCACATAACCGGTAGACGTAACATTAAAGTAAGAATCTTCATTATCGTCCATGTATTTAGAATATTCTTCCTCATAATATTCTGAGAAAAGTGATGCTTCGCCTTCTATAACCGCATTCAGTTTATCCAGATTCGGTACGTCATCTCCGACAATTACCGGATAATCTACATAAATCGATACATTTTTATTATCCGTATCATACTCGTAATAATCCCATTTAATTGAATATGAAAGATTATTCTTTACATCATCATGAAACTCATAGTAATCGTCGTCATAATCGTTGTCGTCATCACCGTCATCCTGAGCGTAGTCACGGTTGTTTCTATTATTATCAGAATTTCGGCTATCGTCATTATCACGGTCGGTATCGTTATCCGTATGTTCCATTACATTATTAGCTGTAACTCTTGCCGTGTTACTATAAAGGTTTTTAAACGCATTATATATTATCGCCAAAAAGGCAATCAAAAAGACAACAACAATAGCAATGATAATGCCAATGATTAATCCTGTCTGTTTCTTTTTCTGTGGTGCAGCATATGGACTATAGCCATTCTGGTTATAAGCATATGGATTTCCATATTGGTACTGATTACCGGTCGCTCCATTATTTCCGTACTGGTACTGGTTTCCATCCATACCATTATTTCCGTACTGGTACTGGTTTCCATCCATACCATTATTCCCGTACTGGTACTGATTATCAACCGCTCCACTATTTCCATACTGGTATTGGTTTCCGACTGTTCCATTATTTCCGTACTGATACTGGTTTCCGTCTATACCATTATTTCCATACTGGTACTGATTTCCATCCATACCGTTCATTCCGTTATTATAGCCATTGTTCTGATTACTTGCATATACGTCAGGTACAGATTGGTTATCGCCATACACACTGCTGTTCATGTCATTTTCAGACTGATTGCCTGAGAACAATCCCCCAATATCATTACTTTCCTCATTCATATTCGAGGGCTGATAAACATCCTGTACAGTCTGAGTCTGGTAAACATCCGGCGTCGTATAAATAGAACTCTCCATCCACGTTTGTTCCACCTGAGGCGCTTCTTCCTGAGTCTGTCCCTCTGTCTGTGGTTCTTCCGGCATAATATCCTTATTTTGATCTTCCATCTTTTGATTCTCCTTCTATTAAATCAACCATAATAGGCGTTTTCAAACTCCATATTTCCATAACCAAGTTTTACAATACTATTTTTTCTCCCCAAAAGTCACTTCGCTGTAATATGCCAAAATTGACTCACGAAGCATTGACAATGCCGCTGAAACGCTGCTCTCACGGATTTTCATCCTATTTCCTCCAAAATGGTATTCCTTAACATCTATACGTCCGCATACGTTGCAGGCAATATATACAAGTCCAACCGGCTTTTCCTCAGATCCTCCGTCAGGTCCGGCTATACCGGTAATACCTACCGATACATCCGCTTTTGCAAAAAGTGCCGACCTCTTTGCCATATCTTTGGCAACCTCAGAGCTTACAGCTCCATGCTTCTCAAGAAGCGGTTTCTTGATTCCAAGTACCCTTCGCTTGGATTTATTGGAATATGTAATATATCCGGTCTTAAATATTTCCGACACTCCCGGTACGTTAATCAACCTCGCCGCCAGCATACCGCCGGTGCAGGATTCTACCGTAGTGATAGTCAGGTGGTTGGCAACCAGCAAATCAACTACTGCTTTCTCTAAAGTTACATCCTCCTGAGTTGTATAAATATGGTTTCCGAAACGTCCTTTAAGTTCTTTGACGATTGGCTTTACCATTTTTTTGGCTTCTTTTTCATCCTCAGACCTTGCGGTCACACGCAGGTGTACCTCTCCTGTCTTTGCGTATGTCGCAATCGTCGGGTTACTCTGTTCATTTATCAAATCTTCGACCATAGATTCCGCTTTGCTCTCTCCGACACCGCAGATTTTAACGGTCTGAGAATATATTATGCCCGGCTCCAGTTCACTTAAATATGGCATGATAGAATTATCGAACATCGGTATCATTTCATTTGGTGGTCCCGGCATCAGTATAACATGTTTTCCATTCTCTTTCATTATGATTCCGGGCGCCGTACCATTCGGATTATCAACTACAATACTGTCTTCAGGCACCATTGCCTGCTTCCAGTTATTTTCCGTTATTTCCAAACCCCTGTTCTTAAAAAAGGCTGTAATTGCTTCTTTACTCGGCTCATGCAGATATAAGTTCTTACCAAGTGCCTTCGCCGCCGTTTCCTTAGTCAAATCGTCCTGCGTGGGTCCAAGTCCACCGGAAAGAAGCAGTATGTCTGCTCTGGAAAGCGCTGTATTAATAACGCCAGCCAGTCGCTCCTCATTATCGCCCACTACATCCTGATAATAACACGATAAACCAAGTCCGGCACATTTCTCAGCAAGATAAGCCGCATTGGTATTTACTATATTACCAAGTAAAATTTCAGTTCCGACCGAAATAATTTCTACTACCATCTTTATGCCTTATTCCTTTCTTGCGAAGCTTGGTACATTTACTATTTGGTTTCTTTCATAACATCCTTATTTTTAACAAGATAATCAATCAATGAAATAACTGTAAGTGCAAGAGCAACCCACATTACAACGGTCGTCAGAATGCTTAACGCCTCTATATCTGCAATCATAAGGCAAATCATGACCATCTGAAATGTCGTTTTGAATTTTCCAAAGTAACTTGCCGCAATCACAACTCCGTTATCGGAAGCAATCAGCCTGAAACCGCTGATTATAAACTCTCTTGAAATTATTATAATGACAATCCATGCGGGCAGCACTGACATCTCCACCAGACATATGAGTGCTGAACATACTAACAGTTTATCTGCAAGCGGATCCATAAACTTTCCGAAGTTAGTGACCAGATTATACTTTCTTGCAAGCTTGCCATCCAGCAAGTCCGTCAGACTTGCAATAATGAAAATCGCCAGCGCAATCCATTTATCTACGCTAGTTATGTCAACCAACATAAAAAGTACAAAAAACGGAATCAAAATAACTCGAAACATTGTCAATTTATTAGGCAGATTCATCTTTCAATTCTCCAATCAAATCATATTCATAAGCTCCGGTAACCCTGACCTTCACAAAATCACCGGTCATAAGTTCCCTTCCGGTATTCACAAATAAAAGACCGTCAACATTCGGTGCATCCTTATATGTACGCGCCACATAGACGTCATCATCCGCAACCTTTCCTTCTATCATGGCATCAACATAGGTTCCCTCCATGGAAAGTGCCGCGTCAAACGCAATCTCCTGCTGCAACTCCATAAGCTGCGCCAAACGTTCTTCCTTCACTTCTTCCGCAACCTGATTCGGCATCAATGCCGCAGGAGTATCTTCTTCCTGCGAATAAGTAAAGACTCCCAGACGATCAAATTTCATCTGCTCTACAAATGCCATCAATTCCTCATGCTCTTCATCAGTTTCTCCGGGGAAACCGGTAATCAACGTAGTTCTGATACAGATATCCGGTATCCTGCTGCGGAGCTTACAGATTATGTCCTTTATCTGTTGTCCGTCCGTTCTGCGCCCCATCCTCTTTAAAATATTATCACAGCCATGCTGTATCGGAATATCCAAATAGTGGCATATTTTAGGTTCAGCATCGATAACCTGAATCAATTCATCATCAATTTCTTCCGGATAGCAGTATAAAATGCGAATCCAACGTATTCCTTCAATCCTGCACAATTTGCCAAGAAGCTGTGGCAGCATCTTTTTTCCATATAAATCCGTTCCGTATACAGTTGTCTCCTGTGCTACCAGAATCAGCTCTTTTACGCCGCCTTCCGACAGAATTTCCGCTTCCTTTATGAGACTTTCCATAGGAACGCTTCTGTAGTTTCCACGTACCTTTGGAATAATGCAATAGGTACAGTGCTTATCGCAGCCTTCCGCGATTTTCAAATAAGCGTAATGACCGCCAGTCGTCACTATTCGTTTTGTATCCGTCAAAGGCTTATCATCAAGGCTTCGATAATGGTTTTTCTTTTCGGAACTTCTGTCAGCATTTTCTCTGCACAAAAGCGTATCCACCACTCCAACTATTTCATTAATAGCCGTAGTTCCGATGATGGCATCCACTTCGGGAATTTCTTTCTGAATCTCCTCTTTGTAGCGCTGCGCAAGACAGCCTGTTACAACAAGAGCTTTAATATCACCGTTTTTTCTAAGCTCCGCCATCTCAAGAATCGTATCAATGCTCTCCTGCTTTGCATCATTGATAAAGCAGCAGGTGTTTATAACAACTATATCTGCCTCTGTTTCGTCGTCAGTAAACTCATAGCTTTTCTCGGATAAAAGACCCAGCATCATTTCAGAATCAACCAGATTCTTATCGCATCCCAAAGAAATAAAAAATATTTTATCGTTCATCTTAATTAGAATTATTCTTCTCCATTACTGATTGGCTCTTCCACACTATCTTCCGACACTGCATCTGTATCCTCAGCCTCATTTTCTTCTGAATACTCACTAAGCACTTCGTCCTCGCTTAGAATTCTTATTTTAGCCTGATTCAGTTCTTCAATAGCCGCAGATAAAGGCTTTCTGCCCTCATAATTTTCTACAAGCACCTCATCACCTGAAATAATCTGCCTTGCCCTTTTTGAAGTAGCCATTACTATAGAATACCGGCTGCTTACTACAGGTGCATCACCTTCCTCAACATCACTGTTTACTACTTTCATTAAATCTGCATATGATGGATGTAACATTTTTTCTCCTTTCGCAGGAACTTCTTGTTCTGCACAAAATATTTTTATATTAACATTATAATAAAAATCTCTACCCGCTTATTCCTCATCTGTATACGCCTGCGCACCATCCGCCTGGGCTCTTCCTGCAATTGTCTCCGGTAAAAGCGCAGATAACACAATCTGATTGTTTTCCATAATCAGTACTGCCTTCGTCTTTCTGCCCTGAGTAGCATCAATCGCCGCCCCGGTTTCTTTTGCTTTCTGTACCAGACGCTTAATAGGTGCGGAATCCGGACTGACTATTGCTATGATTTTTCCCGTATTCACAACATTTCCAAATCCTATATGAATCAATCTTCCCAATAGCCGGTTCCTACCCTTCTTATTCGATATTCTGAATCTGCTCGCGGACTTTCTCTATCTCAGTCTTAAGGTCAATTGCATGATTGGATATTTCCAGATTATTCGTCTTGGAAAGAATCGTATTAGCTTCCCTGTTCATCTCCTGAGCAATGAAATCCAGTTTACGCCCGATGCTTCCTCCCTGTATCAGATTATCCTTAGTCATTTCAATATGGCTTCTTAAACGCACCAGCTCTTCATCCACACACACCTTATCAGCGAAAATAGTCACTTCCATCAGGAGTCTGCTTTCATCTACCTGCGCGTCGCCTAACAGCTCTTTGACCTTATCTTCAAGTTTCTGTCTGTATTCTGTGATAATCTCAGGTGAACGTTTCTCAATAAAATCCACATGTTCAAGCATTCCATCAAGCTTGGCAATCAAATCATCTCTTAGATTCTCGCCTTCTTTAATTCTGGATGCCACAAACCCCTCTACCGCGCCTTTTATCGCCTTATCAAGCAGCTTCCAGAGTTCTTCTTCATCGACAGTCTGTTCTTCCATACTGAATACTTCCGGATATCTGGATAAGGTAGATACCCTGATATCATTATCCAGAGAAAAATCCTTCTGCATCTGTTCTAAGTATTTCACATACTCAGCCGCAACTTCCCTGTTATACTTCACACAGATATTGGACTCGGTAAAATCTTCATAGGTGATAAAAACGTCCACTTTACCTCTTTGTATAAAATTTTTCAGTTCACTCCTGATAGCTGTTTCAAAAAAGCTCAGCTTCTTGGGCATCTTGATAGATACATCCAGATATCTGTGGTTGACGGATTTCATCTCCACTGTGATTTTTCGTTCTTCTTCGGCGATTTCATATCTGCCGAAACCTGTCATGCTCTTTATCATACCCCACCCTCTTCTCTTACCGTATTTTTTTGAGTCAGCTTCTAATATTATAAAATAATACTCTTCTTACGTCAAGCTTGTGTCGATTACACATCAGATTTTCGGATCTGTACCGCCTTCTTAACGCCGAGGGTAACAGCTCCCGTAGGACACACTTCCTTGCATTCACCGCACTGAATACATTCTCTGTCTCCGATTTTATTGACGTCCATTCTGCACTGCCTTACGCACATCCCGCAATTCGTGCATTTATGCTCATCAACCTTAACGCCGAAAATGGATATTCTGTTAAACAAAGAATAAAATGCACCCAGAGGGCAGATAAATCTGCAAAAAAGTCGAAAGATAAATACCGATGCGATAATAATGACTGCTGCCAACAGAAGCTTCCACGAAAACAGCCAGCCGATAAGCCGCCTTAAACTTTCGTTCATAATAACTAACGGCACTCCCCCTTCAAGAGTCCCTGCAGGGCATATAAATTTGCAAAAGCCCGGTACTGCAAGGATCAGAGGAATAATTATTACAAATACCGCTAAAATCACATATTTAATCAGGCTCAGCCGCCTAGTCCATCTGCTTTTTTTCAACTTTTTGGTAGGTATCATATAAAGCAGTTCCTGTAAAAGCCCAAATGGACATAAAAAGCCGCAGATGACTCTGCCTAAAAATATGCCGAAAAGGAGCAATATGCCCAGCATATAGTAAGGCAGCTTGTATTTTGACGACAATAGCGCCGACTGTAAGCTCCCTAAAGGGCATGCGCCAACTGCTCCGGGACAGGAATAACAGTTCAACCCCGGAACGCACAGTCCCTTTACGCTGCCCTGATAGATGGTCCCTTTTGCAAAGCCCGTTATGTTGCAGTTATATAAAACCGCAGTTATAAGCTGGATAATACGCCTTCGTTTCATAACCTATCCTATTCCTATGCATTCGTAGCATATGCGGGCTGCCTTATTTTTTACGTCCTTAAAACCTTTTTGAGATACGCCTGTAAAAATCAGCGCCACGGCAGCCAATATCAGAACAGCTCTCTCAAAATTCACTTTACCGCTTATTTTCATCACTTCATTACCTCGTCAATGGCGGATTTATATTCCTTATACTGTTTCTCGGCGCTATTTGCTCCCAGATAAATCCTGCTGATTTTTCCATCCGGAGCAACAATCACTGTATATGGAATACCCTGCGTAGGGTATTTTTCACCGATTTCTCCATTTTCATCATAGGCGATTGGGAAGGTATATCCGTTATCGGCAATAAATTTATCTACCGTTTCTTTGTCTTCTGCACAGTCGATAGCTATAAGAGCCAGACTGTCGCCATATTCATCATAAAGCTGCTGAAATGCAGGCATTTCACCCACGCAGGGTGGACACCATGTAGCCCAGAAGTTTATCAGAACCACTTTATCAGACATTTCCGAAAGGACAAAGCTGCCGCCGTCCGCAAGTTCAGCGGTAAAATCCGGCGGTATATCGCCCTCTGAAAGTTCTTCATAGACTTCCGCATCGTCTGTATTTTTTTCATTATTACCGCAGCCGACACATAAAACAAGCATAGCCGCAATAGCCGCCAAAACTGAAAAACATTTCACATGTTTTTTATTCATAGCCTTCTCCTTTTTTGAAATATGGTATGATAATTATAACAGATTAATATGCGAAATTAAAAGGGATTTATCCAAATTTCCCACTATTGTTGAGAATGCAGGAAATATGTGGTAAAATTTTAATGTTACAAAGAAAACATAACTAATTTTAAGGAAAAATCAAATGAAATATCATGTTTCAATATCCAAGAGAGAAATTATTACAGCTGTTATTTTAATAATAGGCTTATTACTTTTAATTAAGGGAACCCATTCAAATTATCAAATGAATCATGCCTTGAGGCTGGATAATTTAGATGAGCATGAACTAAAGAACGGAACCTATGTAACAGGAGACATTGACGCCTATATTGGACAGATAATGTACGGTAGCGGCAAATTCTCCGGTGTCAGCCAATCTCTGACAGCTTCCGGCAAAACTTACAATTTCTATACTATTCCCGTTGGGCAAAAGTCCTACATATGTATTATGGCATACAGTAAATCATTATTAGATCAATTGGAAGCTTTTGAAAACGGATACGGCAAAAATGTTTATTTTGAAGGTATCATTGTCGAACCTCCAACAGAGCTCAACCATGCTTGGTATACCCATGTTGAAGGCTTCGATACAGGGACTCTTATTGATTCTTTTGTAATAAAAGAGGTGAATTTTAATCGGAATAAGGATCTCATATATTGCAGTATTATCTTATTAGCCATAGCAGCCTTACTGTTCTTCAGCTCCGGCGGTATCAAAAACTTTATTATGGAAGAAACTGATAATACAAGGACCGTTTATAATAATTATGCAAAAGTATACAATAAGGATCATGAATTACAGGCAGAAAAAATGCAGTTAGAGACATTAGAGCGAAGACTTAAGTCTGCCAAACGAAATGCCATACTATGCTTGGCACTGTTTTTTATAGGTATTTACATCGTATACAGTGCCTACCTGTTAGAAAGCAAGTTGTTCGGAATACTTTTAATGCTTATCTCCGTCAGGGGAATTTGGATTTACTTTATTAACTCATCAAATACGCTGGCAAAGTCTCTTGTAAAGAGATTTACCAGCGAATCTTTATCGATACAGATAGAGGAACATAAGAATAATATAAAAAGACTAGAGGATAATTATGAGATTTGAAGTAGAATTTTCAATCATCCCATCAAATCCTGTATATAGCATCCATTGTAATTATAAAATGCTCTTTGTATTGCGCGCACTCATCTGCAAACGTACACCACAACACGCAACCCGATAACACATTGCAAACCACATCACAAACCACCGCTGAATTATCTTGCCTTTTCCAATACTCAGTTGTACAATATAGACAAATCAACACAGGTACTGTGAAGTCGCCGGTCCTTAGGCTGCGTCCTTTGCAGCCTTAGTACCGCTGCGACTGAGCGTAGCGCAAGCGTGCCTGCGCTGATTTGTCTATATTGTACAACGGACGTCTTGAAAAACATCCCCCTACAGAAAGGTTTGACAAATTATGGCTTTCGACGGCATCACCATCTCAAATATAACTAAAGAATTAAACGACACCCTCTCAGGCGGCCGTATCTATAAAATATCCCAGCCTGAAACAGACGAGCTTCTTATAACAGTAAAAAATAACAGCTCCCAATACAGGCTTTTACTCTCGGCAGACGCCTCGCTTCCGCTTATTTATCTGACCGATAAAAATAAGCAAAGTCCCATGACGGCTCCGGGATTCTGTATGTTACTCAGGAAACATCTGCAGAATGCAAGGATTCTGGATATCACACAACCTGAGCTTGAGCGTATCATCAGGATTCGTCTGGAGCATCTGAATGAGATGGGCGATATCTGTCAGAAGACCCTGATTATAGAAATCATGGGTAAACACAGTAATATAATCTTTTGCAATGATAAAAATATTATAATTGACAGTATTAAACATATTTCCGGCATGGTCAGCTCCGTCAGGGAAGTCCTTCCCGGCAGGGAATATTTTATTCCGCAGACACAGGATAAACTAAACCCATTTACTCTTATCGAGACCCCTAGCACTGATTCTGACGATGCGGAAACCAAAAAGCTCTTCACAGAAAAGCTATACGCCATGCCGATGCCCATTCACAAGGCATTGTACTGCGCTTATACCGGCCTCTCTCCCATCATTGCACAGGAGATTTGTTACCGTGCAGGCATAGACGGTGATATTCCTGTAAGTGCTTTGGACGAGATTTCGCTCAATACAATCTATGTAAACTTAATTTCTATACTGAAACAGATTAAAGACGGCGCTTTTGAGCCAAATATCATATATGAAAATAAAACTCCTCTGGAATTTGCCGCAATTCCGCTGACTCTTTATGCCAATAAGGAAGTCCGGTTTTTTGATACCATCAGCGAAGTTCTGGAGCGCTATTATGAGGAAAAAAATGTTATCACAAGAATTCGGCAGAAATCGGCAGACCTGCGTAAGATTGTTAATACTGCCTTAGAACGGAATATAAAGAAGTATGATTTACAACTAAAGCAGATAAAGGATACCGAGAAGCGGGATAAATACCGTATTTATGGAGAACTCCTGAATACTTACGGCTATGGTGTGGAGCCCGGTGCAAAATCCTTGGAAGCTCTGAATTATTATACGAATGAAATGATAACGATTCCTTTGGACGATACTCTCACTCCTTCCGAAAATGCAAAAAAATACTTTGATAAATACGGAAAACTGAAACGCACTTATGAAGCACTTTCCAAATTAACAATCGAAGTAAAAGAAGAAATCGAACACCTTGAATCCATTGCTGCCTCGCTGGATATTGCCCTGCAGGAGGAAGACTTAGTGCAAATCAAGGAAGAACTGATAGAAAGCGGATATATCCGCAGAAAGGGCGGTGGAAAGAAGATAAAGATTACCAGCAGCCCATTCCACTATATCAGTTCCGACGGCTTTCATATTTATGTAGGTAAAAATAATTTTCAGAATGACGAGCTTACTTTCAAATTCGCGACCGGTAATGACTGGTGGTTCCACGCCAAGAAAATTCCCGGTTCCCATGTCATTGTCAAAACCGAAGGTAAAGAGCTGCCCGACAGTACATTTGAAGAAGCGGCAAAGCTGGCTGCATATTATTCTAAGGGAAGGGAACAGGAAAAAGTGGAAATTGACTATCTCCAAAAAAAGAATGTGAAAAAGCCAAACGGCGCCAAGCCGGGTTTTGTTGTCTACTATACCAATTATTCCATGACAATCGACTCCGATATCTCCGGTTTGACGCAGTTTGACGATTGAAAATGAATCTGACTTAAATAGTCTTTTCTGTAAATAAAGACTTCACATGGTCGATTTCCGCCTGTGTAGCCTTTGCGGCGGGTACATAATAGGATTTCTCCCTTGCAATCTGATAAAGCTCTTCCTGCGACTGCTCACAGGCATTTCTGAACTGCTTCAAAGTCTGCTTTAACTCTTTATTTTCTGTCTGCGGTATCATTTCTCCGAAACGTACCAGCTCGCCGTTGATTCCAGTCAACGTATCTGCTACCATTGTTTTTTCCTGCATCTGCATATTACTGACCTCCATTCTCTTTTTGCGATTATCCTAAAAACTTCATCAATTCCTGTTTGTTCTGCATAGCGGATTTTGCACCTTTTTCAAAGAACTGCTTCACCTGTGAATCGGTTGCGCATTCCGCATATTCTTTCATTTTGCAGTGTGTCACATCATAACCGCCCATAAGATGACGAAGATTTTGTAATTCAAGCTCTGATAAATTAGCCATATTATACCTCCTGATTGAATTTGCGACATTAGAAAGTGGTAACTGAGTTTTCTATTCTTTAATGTCAGTTTTAGTATGTCGATTTCAGAGGTATTTATGCATCTGCATATATGAGGTTTTTATTTTAATAAATGGAATTTTTTAGCGAAATGAACTAAAAATGCGCCCTTAGGGAAAGACTTCAGCTCATCTTCATCTACCACGCCAAGCTTGATAATAAGAACGAAATAGACTACAGCAGCAACACCGATTGCGAAGACAACTGAAAGCCTGTTTTCTTTGATTAAATAGAATACACCTTGATAGACGCCAAATGCTGCCGCACCCATAAAGATTGATGCCAACATAGGCTTTAAATAAGTCTTCACGACGTCTTCCCTATAACCCAGATACTTTATGACCGAAATCTGATTTAAAAGGCACATCATAAGAGAATATGCAATATTGGCTCCTGCCAATGCATATAGATCAAGATTCGTATATACCAACATCAAAACCAAAATAACTACCTGCACTACCAGCGATACAACAGAATGAATAACCGGAATATTGACTTTGCCTATCCCTTGCAATACTGCATTAGTCAGGGTTGAGAGTCCATATAGGATGACGGTGACGGCAAGTACCCGGATTAATCCGGCGGCAGCATCAAGCGCCTCTTTCTGCGGATAAATAAACTGTACGACAGGTCTTGCCAGCACGAACAGACCTACTGACGCGGGAATTGAAATCAGCATGGTCATATGAATCGCCTGCTTCACCTTATGCCGTGTTTCACTTTCCCTATGAGTCGCATAAGTAGCGGAGATTCCCGGCATAGATGCAGAAGACATTGATGATGCAATCGCAATCGGAATATTTATAATAGTAATCGCCTGTGTGGCAAAAATACCGTACCTGATTGCCGCGGTAGGCTTATCCACACCCATTATGTCTATCATTATATTCTGATAAATATACATATTAACAACTGTGGAGCAATTATAGATAAATGTGCTTAAAATAAATGGCGTAACAGTTGTTATTATAACCTTGAAAATTTGACCATAGCTCTCCGGTATCGGTGTATGGTCCCTTTTTATTCTCTTTTTAATAATGTCTTTGTTCAGTCTATACATACCGAACATGAACAAAAGCGCTATAAGCACTCCGGCCCCCGTACCTATCGCACTGCCGGAAGCTCCGTAGATTGCCCTGGTAGTATCTCCTTCCCCGGCCACCATGCCTATCAGCAGACGAGCGGCAAGAATACTGACTACCGCATTCAGAATCTGCTCAAAAATCTGTGAAATCGATGTATGAAGCATAGAACCGTGCGCCTGAAAATATCCCCTCAATACTCCAAGCAGACCCGAGAAAAAAATCGTAGGTGCAAAAACGCGTAAAACAGGAATTGCACCGTCAACTTTTACAAGCAGCGGCGCTCCGAAAAAAGTAACTAAAGAGCATATTCCACCCACCACTACCACATAAATCAGGGCACACTGAAATACCCTCTGGGCATTTCGATATTCCTTATAAGCCAATCGCTGCGCAATGACTTTAGAAATGGCAGAGGGTATACTATACGATGAAATCAATAATATTATTG
>JAIDPH010000027.1 GCA_029062885.1 Lachnospiraceae bacterium | reverse complement strand
TAACTGTACTGCATAAAGCAATACAGATAATACAAACAATACAGAACTGATTTAATTCTATAAAGTATTATTTATATATCAGATAAAGGAGGTGATTATTTGATAGAACTGGATTATCGCAGCAAAAAACCACTCTATGAGCAGATTATTGAACAAATCAAGCTTCTGGTCATCAAAGGGCACTTAAGTCCCGGAGACTCTATTCCTTCCGTTAGGAAGATGGCGCAGACTTTGGATATCACACCATCTACTGTGGCAAAGGCGTATCAGGAGCTGGAACGCCAGAAAGTGATAGAGACTATCCGGGCAAAAGGAACCTTTATAGCGACCATGCCGGTCATGGAACCTAATATGGAGGAACTGGAGAAGATTAGAAAAAGGATTCAGAGCGAAATAATCGAACTAAAGCGTACGGGTTATTCTGAGGAAGATGTGGTAAATATGGTAAAGGAAATCTATTCTTCCATCTAATGTTATGGCAGAAATATTTCAGAAAGGAAAGATAAGCAGATGTTAGAGATAAAGAACTTACAAAAGGGCTACAATAATCGGACGGTTATTCATGGAATTAACATATGCATTGATCGTGGAGAGATTCATGGATTAGTTGGTTCCAACGGAGCCGGCAAGACCACTTTGCTGAAATGCGCTGCAGGAATTTATAAACCTGCACAGGGAACGGTACAGTATGATGAAAAGGATATCTATGATAATCCGGAAATGAAAGCAAAAGTGGCATATGTGTCAGAGCAGCTTGATTTTATTAACATCTATTCTGTGGCGGGAATGGCAAAATACTATCAGAACTTCTACGACACGTTTTCCGGAAAGAAGTTTGATGATCTGGTGAAGCGTTTCGGTATTAACCCTAAAAAGAACATAGGCACTTTGTCCAAGGGACAAAGGTCAAAATTGAATTTTATCTTAGCGATTGCGCAGCAGCCGGAGTATCTGATCATGGACGAACCTGAGAGCGGTATGGATTCGGAGAGCAAAGCTATATTCCGTGATATTCTTATTGAAGAAGTTGACAGAGAGCAGATCGGAGTGCTTTTAGCCAGTCATGATCTTGCAGATGTGGAGCGTATGTGCGACAGTGTGACTATGATGGAGACGGGAGAGGTTTTTGCACAAAAATCCGTGGATGAGTTCATGGAAAGCGTGCAGAAATGGAAGGGTATTCTGCCACAGAAGACAACCGATGACAAATTGTTCGCCATGACTGTCCATGCAGCATCCGGGATTGGAGACATATCAGAGTTTTACACTGTGGGTGAGAGGGAAGAGAGCGAACGTATACTGAATAAATTGGGCATCGGAGACTATTCCGGGCAACAGATTACACTGGAGGAGATTTACACGCTTTTAAAGAAAATTTATTTGCAGGGAAAAGGAATGGTGAGCGGCATTCAAAAAGAGGGAGGACTTAAGAATGAATGATTTAAAAAAATTATTCAAAAGAGACCGGTTTTACTGGGGAATAATGACTGTGGTCATGACGTTAGTAGTAATTTATATGTTGGTGAATGTATATGGTTTGGAACATAAATTATTTCACTTAGCGGATTACTTAGAACGTTCGCAATACCTGAATGAACTTTGGAATACCTATCCGGGATTCAATACGGACGGTGTACATTTTGAGATGATTCCATATTCGTTTTTGGAGTATATGGTGGAGGCGAACGTAATAGTGGCACTTATTGCGCAGGCGGTCAAATTGCTGACACAGGAGACTAAAAACCGCACAGAAGTATTGCGTACATTTCCTGTAAAGTCACGCAATTTACTGACATGTCATTACCTGAGCGGATTGCTTATGGTAGGAATCCCTCTGTTGATACAAACAGCGATCATCAGACTGGATATACTGTACGTAGAAAAGAACACGGACTTTATTTTTTATAATAAAGAACAGCTTTGGGTTTATGCCGGAAAAGCAGTGATTATATTTATGTTATATTATTCTCTTCTGATTGTTTGCAAAAAGGTGACAAACCATGTTCCGGCAACCATCTTTACCTTTGTTGTGGCTAACATTGCAATAGAGGTAATATCCGGTTATTGTTTGGGTATGTATTATAACTTGGCAGAAAACAGCATATTCAATTGGGTATTTTGGATAATTTTAACGCTCGTTTTAATTCTTCTCTCATATATTGCGGATAAGAAAAAAGATTGTGCGAGAAATGGATTTTATGCTTTTCCTATTGTACATTGGGTGATGATGGGAATAGTATTCGGAGAAATGTTTTTAACATTTTATGACGTATTTGAAAATATACCACAAGCAGTATCATTTCTTGTGGCGATTACAGCCTCCATACTGATTACTGCCGGAGTACATTTTATCGCAAAACCAAAAATCTGACTCCATTAAGGCGATGATGTGCAGAGTAATGAAAGGGGTTATCATGTTTCGGTTAGCTTTCTGTTATGTCAAAAAAATGAGAAGGAATACTCTCATTTGTATCACAGGCATTGCCATATCCATCATGCTGCTGTTCTCGCTGGTTCAGATCGGAGAATTAATTATCAGCAATTACCAAAATATGATTTTGTCAAGTTCCAACTATGATTATATTATTAATGGACTGGATAAGGAAACCGCGGACGGTATACACCAGACTTATCAGTCACGCTGGCAGATGACGCAAGCCATATTTTGTGCAGAAAGTCCTGAGAATGCGGCTATATACCATTATGTGGTCGGAGCAGACGGAGACTGGATGAGTATATTTCAGGTGGAGTTACTAGAAGGAGCCGCGCCCACAGGAAAAAAGGAAATCTGCTTGGAGCAGTCCTATGTCAGGGATAGGGGAATCAGGGTCGGAGATATCATTTCTCTTCCTCTGAAAATAGGATACACGACAGAGATTACAGCGGATTTTGTGGTGTCGGGTATTATTTCCAATACACCTGACTATCATGCGGGAAGCTTTATGTTCGTATCGATAGATGCAGCGGAGAATATTCTTCAGGGCATAGACCGTAAACTGCTGGATGAAGATCCTGACTACGTGGAGTACATACTTATGAACGGCAATGGTTTCCCCAATGCAGAAGACAGTTCTGAACTCTATTCCCATATTTTTGAAATATATGGGAAGGATGTATTTGTAAATATTCAGGTGAACGACAGGAAGCTGGAACTGGAAAGTGACCAGGGTGTATATTATGGTATATCTTTGATAATCTGGGGAATTGTTGCTTTTTAGCCGTGGTTATGACTATCTTCATCTATTACATGATGCAGAACAGTTTTCAGTCCAAAATGGAACAGTACGGGACTATGAGGGCTTTGGGGAGCAGCAATGCAAAAATATGCAGGATGATTATCAGCGAGCTGTTTATTTACGGATGCGCGGGGATGGTTCTGGGATGTATGGCAGGAATTATCTTTAATAAGATATTTGGCAAAATGATCATCCGGATCTTTGTGGGGGACTGTATTGAGCAGATTCAGACGTCTTATCAGATGGTGCTCTATGTCGTGGGTATTGTAGCTTTGTCAATGATTGTGGTTTATCTGAGAATTATGCTGGGACTCAGGAAGAAAAATCCCATTGAGCTGCTCCATAACACCGATGATGTGATAAAGAAAAAAATTTTTACCTGTAAGAACGACATGGCAGATATGGTGGTCAACAACATCTTCCGGAATAAAAGGAGCAGCGGCGCTCTCCTTGTAACAATGACTCTGGCGTTTCTGACAGTGCTCTTATTAGGCAACGGTCTGGGCTCCATTTCCTTTGAATTTGGGAATACCATGTTTGTTTTTGCGGATTTGGAAGTGACCGTAATGCCGGATTTGGAAATGCTGTTGGGGCAGTCAGAGATAGAAGAGGAAGACCTTCAGGCATTGAAGCAGTATGCGGATGAGGTTTACTATCAGGGGGTAACGGAATATACCGCTTACGCCGATAATACGGAATTACAGGTAAGAGTATGGATTTATAGTCAGAATCTGATGGAGCAGTTGATTCGGCTGCAGCATCTGAATCAGGGAACCCATGTAGTGTTTACAGGTTCGGATGAGCAGGCTCTACAGGGAAAGGAGATCATCCTGAAAGATGGAAGCGGGCATAGTATTCCTGTGGAAATCGATACTGCTATAGAGGGGGGATTGCCTAATCTGGCAGGGCAGACAGTAATGGGAATGCCTCTCATTATTATTGGGGAAGACTATGCCAGAGAACTTTTTGGGAAAGAACCGAAGTGGGTGGATGTTTATCTTTCGGGGAAAAATCTGACCGCAGAAGATGTAGAAAAGCTTGTTCCTGCAGATAAGTACATTGTCTATGATTTTTCCGGCATTATGGGTGAGGGAGTCACGCAGATGCATATGATACTAATCCTCTTTGCATACATGATGGTGGCTTTGATGGGTCTGGCGGTCTTTATGATTACATCCATTGTCAAGCAGAACTTTGAGCACAGGAGAAAAGAGATCGGCATGATGCGGGCAATCGGAGCAAGTAGGAAGAGTATGGAGTTTATGTTGTGTGGGGAGGTTTTCCTGCTTGTGACCGCCGCCTGCGTGGCTGCATCAGTATTTGCCGCACCGGTATCCATGTATGTGTACAAAATAATCAACGAGAAAGCAGGTATGGATACAACGGGTTACCCGACAGGGATTCCCGTAATATTACTGCTCTGCGGCATTGTAATATATGGGAATGTCAGAAAATGTATGAAAGAAAAGGCAATGGAACTGTTAAGGAGTAATGGATAATTATGGCAATCATAGAAGTAAAGGGATTAACAAAATCTTATCAGGACGGGGAAGAAAAGAATGAGATTTTCCGGAATATTGACCTGAATATAGAAGATGAAAAATTTGCAGCTATCATCGGAAAAAGCGGTTCCGGGAAGAGTACGCTCTTAAATATCTTAAGCGGCCTGGACTCAGCAGATGCAGGAGAGGTCATAGTCGGCGGAAAGAAAATACATCTGATGAAGGACAAGGAACTGTCCGCATATAGGTCTAGGGATATCGGTTTTGTATTCCAGAGTTTTCATCTGATACCGGTTCTTTCGGTATGGGAAAACATCACGCTTCCCGTAAAATTTGCGGAAATGTCTGTCGATGCGAAATATGTGGAAGAGTTAATGGAAATGCTGGAAATTACGGAAAAGAGGAATGCCCTGCCGGCTACCCTGTCAGGAGGGCAGCAGCAGAGAGTGGCAATTGCCAGGGCACTGTCGAATAAACCTGCTATCATCTTTGCGGACGAGCCCACCGGAAATCTGGATGCCGAAACGGGTAACAAGGTGCTTGAACTTTTGGTTAACGGGATAAGGCGATACCACCAGACCTTGGTGATGGTGACGCATGATATGGATATTGCAAAACATGCGGATGTAGTCATTAGAATGGAGGAATTAAAAAACTCAACTATATAATCATGCAATGAAGAGGTATAAGCATGAAATTGTATGTAAAGCTGCTAAAAATAACATTTTTTAAGTCAAAGGATACTAAATGGATTATCGGTGTAGCCTCCTTTGTAATTGCCATGGTTTCCATGCTTCTTACTTCTGCTGACAGTATCAGGGCAAGCTATTTGCAGGCAATTAATCAGATGCCGCAATACGATTTTGTACTGGAAGAACTGAATTTTGAAGAAAAAAATAAGTATACGGATATAAATTTTTGGCAAGATACTGTGGAAGATATCGGATGCAGTACAGATATATTTGTACTTGATGTGCCGGATAGTCCGTTTTATTTTTCGGTAACCGGTTTAACGGGAAATATTCAGGATATCTATAATTTAGATTTACAAGAGGGACATTATCCTGAAAATGAGAAAGAGATTGTTGTGGATAGTAAATTTATGGACAATATGGAAGATTATTATGCTATAGGAGATGAAATCACTCTGTCCGCTTTTTCACCGGAAAAGAAGGAATATTTTGATATAACATATAAAATTGCAGGAATTTTCGGGGCAAAAGCTTCAGATGGTGAAGAGGTTTATGCGTTTTGCACAATAGAAGGGGCGGAAAGCTTATTAGCCCAAACAGAGCAGAATATTTCTTATCGTGTGATGGTGACGGCATCAGACTTGGATAAGGCACTTTTCTATATTAGTAAAGACAGCGAAAATCTGCAAATCCGCATAAACGAAGCAAAACTTGATATCTCCGGTGAACAGGAAACAGATGGTAAGGGGGCAGTAAAGGTATTTCAGGTATTGGGAGTGATGATTGGTTTGGTTTCCGGGGCCTTGCTGTTTAATATGCTGCAAGTGGCAACAGGAAACAAGATTCAGCAAATAGGAATGCTCAGGTGCTTGGGGTTGGATAAAAAGCAGTTGTATAAGTCGTATCTGTTGAATTTGCTCATGTACTTGTCAGGAGCAGTGCTCGGAGGATTTTTATTGTCTGTGTTGTTGGAGAAGACGCTTGGGAAGTTGCTTTTTCAGCGCTTTTTAAAGGGTTTCAATATGTCAGATTATGTGGAACTGTCATTTCGGGTGAGTATAGAAGCTTTTTCACAGGCGACAGCGCTGGTGGCGGTTATTTTTATTCTTGTTTATTTCATGCTATTAAAAAAATCTTTAAGATATACTCCGGTGGAAGCGGTAGGTTTTATAGAAGAAGGGCAGAGCAATATTAAAGTAAAAAGTAAAAAGTCAGATAAAATCAATGTGGTTGCTTTTGTGGGAAAAAGGAATTTGGTGCGTAATAGGGCAAGGACCTTTTATACTGGGTTTACATATTTTGTTACCGCAATACTGGTGCTGATATTATGTATGGTTCTGTGTAGTGTGGATTTATATGACATTGACGGATTGAAGAAAAGCAACCTATTTGATTATGAGTTTTATGATGATTCGTTGGAATGTCGTCTGAGCGCGGAAATGGTGGAAAATATATCAGAACTTGAGGCTGTGGAAGCAGCGGAATGTTCCAGACGTCAGGTTTATGAATTTTATGAAAAAGAAGAAAATGTGGGAACTTACAATGAATTAATACAAACAAGAGTATACAGTGATACACTGTTTAATCTGATATGTCAGGAAAATGGGCTGGAGTATAAGGGACATGAGAAAGAACATTATTATTTGCTTTTATCAGAAAATAATACAGAAGAGAAGCAGATGGTGCTTTATGACACCGGAAAAAACAAAAGGGAAATTTATATTAATGCAGTAATTGAAAAAGACAATTACGGTGCCGGCCAGCCTTTAGGCGGTAAGTGCATTATAATGAATCAGGCAGGGGCTGATGCTTTATTTGCAGATTCTTACTGCTATAATGTTGTCTATATTAAATCTGCTTCTAAAATAGAATGCATTTCACAGGTAAAAGATTATTTAGCTGCAAATCAGATGCAAATGATTTACAGTGATTTACAGCAAATGACTCAGGATGCAAAAACACAGTTAGGTTCTGTTATTTGTGTGGCAATCTATCTTATGATTTGTATCTGTGCAATGACCGTAACTAATATTATTTGCAACATTAATGTAAATGTACAGTTACGAAAAAGAGAATATGGGATATTA
>JAIDPH010000269.1 GCA_029062885.1 Lachnospiraceae bacterium | reverse complement strand
CATCATCCAAAATAAGCAGACTGCATTCACCTGTATTCATGACCTTTTTAGCAAAATTCAATCCGTTCCTGATATTAATGATTTCCTCTGTCTGTCTTTCCTGGGAGAGCTGTCTGAAATTTTCTTCGGACTTTTCAAAACGGAAAATTTTTATTTCCGGCTCAAGACGTCTCGCAAACTCTGAATCCAATACGCCTTTTTCTTTCATGAATCGGATAATCACAACATCTCTGCCCCTGCATGCTGACTGCAGCGCCCTGCCAAGCGCAATGGGAGACTTGCCCTTCCCATCTCCGCAATATATATATATCATGCCTTTTTCCATATTGCACCTCATATACTAACCGTCATAACACTTTAATATGTCCGGTTTTCTAAAATCTGATGCCTATAATAACATAATAAATACGGAAAATCAACTTTTTTAATCCTGTTCTTCTTCCACAATTTCCAATTTGCTTACAGAAACCTCATAAGCAGTTCTTCTTTCAAGCTGGTCTTCTGAAATCTTTTTCATATATTCCCTGCTCTGTATTCTGCCCCATACGGTGCATCTGCTTCCTACTTCAAAGGTACTGGCAAATCTTGCATTTCTTCCCCAGCAAATGCAAGGTATGTAATCCGATTTACCGTATGGTCTGTTGACCGCCAGTAATAAATCCGCAATCTCTCTTCCAAGCGGGGTTTTGCGGTAAATCGGCGCTTTACAGATATATCCGTCAAGATATATCTGATTAGTCTTAGTACTCTCTTCAATATCGTCCACAAAATCAATCTCCCTTGCAAACACCGAAAGCACTAACTTATTCTTTTTCTCCTCATGCCTGTTGTATGAGCGAAACTGTCCTGTGATGCTGATTTTCATACCCTTATAATCTTCGTTTACATCTAACAGCCTCTCAGATACCATAACCGGAATGATATCCGTGGAGTCACTCAATCTATCCACTCTGATATCAACCATATAGAATCCTTCTCCGAATATTTCATGACTAAATTCAAAATCACTTACGATTTCACCCATAATAGTCACTTGGTTATTTTCAATTACCTTATCTGTCATATCTTGTTCTCCCTTCTTTGTTAAAGAAACTTACTCTTTAAGAATTTTTTCCGGTATTGTATTATCATTATATTCCTTTATTTTCAAAATAGAAGTGTCACCCGTCGCGCAAAGCATTATCGCATAGTCCGCTGATAAAGATTGCCATATTGCTTGCAAGTTTCGCTTCATAGTGATATACTAAGTGAGTTTGAGAAAAATAATATGTTTATTTTGTATGAATTATTATAATACATTTAATTTATAATTCAATTAAATATTTCTTAAATTTACCATATTAAATGAGTCAATTACGAAAATCCATAGCGATAAGAGAGGAGCATCGTGTTAAAATGAACCAAGTAAGGGAAGACGTCAGGAACATTGCGATTATCGCCCATGTAGACCACGGTAAAACTACGTTGGTTGATGAGCTTTTGAAACAGAGCGGCGTATTTCGCGAAAATCAGGAAGTTGCGGAACGTGTCATGGACTCTAACGATCTTGAGAGGGAACGCGGAATCACGATTTTATCAAAAAATACAGCCGTTATGTATAAGGATGTAAAAATCAATATCATTGATACCCCCGGTCACGCAGATTTCGGAGGGGAAGTGGAACGTGTCCTGAAAATGGTAAACGGCGTAGTTCTGGTAGTAGATGCTTTCGAGGGACCGATGCCACAGACAAGATTCGTATTAAAAAAGGCTTTGGAGCTGGATCTGTCCGTTATCGTTTGTATTAATAAATGCGACAGACCGGAAGCGAGGCCTATTCAGGTAGTTGATGAGGTGCTGGAGCTTCTGATGGACTTAGACGCCAACGACAAACAGCTTGATTGTCCTTTCGTCTACGCTTCTGCTAAAACCGGTACTGCAACAACACAACTTACCGTAAAGGGAAAAGACATGACTCCATTGTTTGATACGATTTTAGAGCATATCCCCGCTCCATGCGGTGACCCGGACGCAGGTACGCAGGTTTTGATAAGCACTATAGACTACAATGAATATGTAGGACGTATCGGAGTCGGCAAGGTCGATAACGGAACCATCCGCGTCAATCAGGAAGTTGTCATTGTAAACCATCATGAACCTGATAAGCAGAAGAAAGTCAAAGTCAGCAAGCTCTACGAATATGACGGTCTTAATAAAATAGATGTAAAAGAAGCAAGCATCGGCGCCATCGTAGCAATTTCCGGCATTTCCGATATCCATATCGGTGATACTCTTTGTTCTCCGGAAGCTCCGAATCCGATTCCTTTCCAGAAAATATCGGAGCCGACCATTGCCATGCACTTTATAGTAAATGATTCTCCACTTGCAGGGCAGGAAGGTAAATACGTCACAAGCAGACATTTGCGTGACAGGCTCTTCCGTGAGCTGAATACAGACGTCTCACTGCGTGTAGAGGAAACCGACACAACGGAAGCCTTTAAGGTCTCCGGCCGAGGTGAACTGCATCTGTCCGTCTTAATTGAAAACATGCGCAGGGAAGGCTACGAATTTGCAGTCAGCAAGGCAGAGGTTTTGTACAAAACAGACGAAAACGGGAAAAAGCTTGAACCAATGGAACTGACATATGTAGATGTACCTGAAGAGTTTGCCGGCACCGTAATAGAAAAGTTAAGTCAAAGGAAGGGCGAACTTAAAAATATGGGACAGGCTGCCGCAGGATATACCCGTTTGGAATTCTCCATACCATCCAGAGGACTTATCGGCTACCGCGGCGAATTCATGACGGATACTAAGGGTAACGGTATTATGAACAGTGTCTTTGACGGCTATGGTCCCTATAAAGGAGACATTATGTACAGGAAACAAGGCTCTCTTATTGCTTTTGAAGCAGGAGAAGCCATTACTTACGGTCTTTATAACGCACAGGAGCGCGGAATTCTTTTCATCGGTCCGGGTACAAAGGTATATTCCGGTATGATAGTAGGACAGAATGGACGTGGAGAAGATATCGAACTGAATGTATGCAAGAAAAAGCAGCTTACCAACACCCGCTCTTCTAGTGCAGATGAAGCGCTGAGGCTGACGCCGCCCAAGATTCTGAGCTTGGAGCAGGCGCTGGAATTTATCGATACTGATGAGCTGTTAGAGGTTACACCGTCAAGCCTGCGAATCAGAAAGAAGATTCTGGATCCCACGATGCGGAAAAGAGCTGCTATTTCAGCCGCAGCCAAAGCCACTAATTAATTATATTCCTAATGCTACAGTTGCAACTCCGAAGTATATTAACAAGGATATCGCATCTACAATAGTTGTAATGAATGGACTCGCCATTACTGCCGGGTCCATTCCTATTTTTTTGGCAATCATAGGAAGGGTGGAACCCACTATTTTAGCAACAATAACTGCCATAAACAGCGTCAGGCAGACAACAATCGCCACCTGAACCGATACTCTTTCAATCAGCATTATTTTTATAAAGTTGCAGACCGCAAGTGTCAGACCACAAAGTACGGCAGTGCGTATTTCCTTCCACACGACTGTCAGCCAGTCTTTAAATTCAATCTCATCCAGAGACAATCCACGGATAATAATTGCGCTTGCCTGTCCTCCGGCGTTCCCCCCCGTATCCATGAGCATCGGTATGAATGTATTAAGTACTATAAATTTGCTCAGCGCGTCTTCAAACGAAGCAATTATTCTACCCGTAAATGTGGCTGATATCATCAAAAGGAGCAGCCAGGGTATACGTTTTTTCCACGCTTCAATAACAGATGTTCTCATATAGGGTTTGTCCGAAGGAACAATAGCCGCCATCTTCTCGATATCCTCAGTCGTCTCTTCTACCAGAATATCCATAACATCATCGACAGTAATGATTCCGACAAGTCTCTCTTCATTATCCACTACAGGCATGGAGGTAAAATCGTACTTTTTAAACTGGCTGGCTACCTCTTCCTGATCCATCAGAGTATGCAGTGAAATAACATTTCCATGCATGATATCACCTATAATCGCATCCTGCGGACTAAGCAGCAGATACCTTAACGCTACGGTACCGACCAGGGTTCTTCTTTGGTCTAATACATAGCAGATATTAATCGTCTCACTATCCACTCCCACTTTGCGGATTCTGGCAACCGCCTCTTCTACCGTCAGCGTTTCCTTTAGATCCACATATTCCACCGTCATAATGCTTCCTGCAGAATCCTCAGGATAACGCAGAAGATGGTTGATATCCCTTCTGGTGTCAGGACTGGCATTGGCAAGCAGCCTTTTTACAACATTAGCAGGCATTTCTTCCAAAAGGTCAGTCGCATCATCTGCCATCAGGTTATCTATGATATTGGCTGCATCCTTGTCGGACATAGAGGTAATAATATACTGCTCCGTCTCTATTTCCAGATATGAAAATACATCAGCCGCCATACTTTTGGGCAAGATACGAAACAGCTTAAGGAGGTCATCCCTCTCCATTTCTTCCATACAAGCCGCAATATCCGCCACATTCATATCCATTATATGCTGACGAAGTTTAACATACTGTCCCGAATTAAGTAATTCTAAAATCTCTTCCATCATAAATATCTCCCTTGTTTATAGCTGTCATATCCAATTGGTTTCTATAGCATAAAGTAAATGCTGCCTTCTTTTTCTATCTGCGCTTTTCCCGCAGTCGCCTCAGTTATTTCTTTGCTGACTTCCTCTTCCTCTTCATATGGAATCTTAACCTTTAAGGAAACTACATCTGTATACTCCGGTTCTTCTATCGCAATCTTTCTACGTCCCATTATATACTGTATTTTGCCTATACCATTGTAATCTGTTGTAATATTCAACAAAACACCACGTCGCATTGTGCGGATATCGCTCCCTGCCATCCCGGCCTGTGTTGCCTGCGTATAAGCACGCACCAGACCTCCTGTTCCAAGCAGCGTTCCTCCAAAATATCTGGTCACAACGACCACCAGATTGCGCACTTCCATACCAAGCAGTACTTCCAGAATCGGCTTTCCCGCAGTCCCGGTAGGTTCTCCGTCATCGGAAAATCTCACAATCTGTGCTTTTTCGCCCAGAACATAAGCATAGCAGTTATGTCTTGCATCCCAATATTTCTTCTTCATGGACTCTATAAATGTAAGTGCTTCTTCCTCTGTCTGTACAGGGGCAGTATTTGCTATGAATACGGACTTCTTTTCTTCAATTTCTCCCATACCGCCGTGAGCAATTACTTTATATGAATCTGCCTTGCCTTCCATTATAATACCATGCCTTTCTCCCAGCCTGCGCGCTTGTCTTTTTATCTTAACATAATCAGGAATAAAAGTGTATAGAATTGTGAATAATTCTTAATAAATCTTAATTATAGAAGAAAATCCTTTATTTAATGCCCAATATTTGGTATAATATATTGACAAATCATGGAGTTTTATTGATATTAACCTTCCTATGGGTTTAAGAAGGGAGCGCGAATTTCAATGAATTATGGGAAGAAGAGCGTTAGGAAGAAGCAAAAGTCGTTTAATGCCAAATCTGTAAAGTGGGGTAAGAAACTGGGGTTTACATTTGTTCAGGTATTCCTTGTTTTTCTTGTTTCAATTTCAGTAATTGGCGCTTGTGCAGGAATCGGCGTTTTTCGGGGCATCCTTGCCACGGCGCCCGATATAAGTAATATCGACGTTACGCCTACAGGCTTTTCCACGTTTGTATATGATATAGAAGGACATCAGACAGCCAAACTGGTTTCTACGGACTCCAACCGTATCCCGGTCAGCATGGACATGATTCCGGAAAATCTTGAACACGCTTTTGTGGCAGTTGAGGATGCACGCTTCTACGTGCACAACGGTATTGATATCAAGGGCATAATACGTGCAGGCTTTATCGGAATAAAAAATAAATTTCATTTTTCCGAAGGTGCCAGCACCATTACCCAACAGCTTTTGAAGAACAATGTATTTACGGAATGGACAAGCGAAAAAACAAATGCCGAAAAATTCAAACGTAAAATACAGGAGCAGTATCTTGCCCTGGAATTAGAAAAGGTCATGGATAAAGACGACATCCTGATCAACTATATGAATTCCATCAATCTCGGTCAGAATACTCTGGGCGTTCAGGCTGCTTCCATGCGCTATTTTAACAAATCGGTAAGTGATCTGACTCTGTCAGAATGTGCAGTAATCGCAGGTATCACACAAAGTCCGACAAGGCTTAATCCGATTACAAATCCTGAAAATAATGCGGAGCGTCGTGAAAAAGTCTTAAAAGATATGCTGGATCAGGGGTATATAACACAGTCAGAGTATGATGAAGCCATAGCGGATGATGTATACGCACGTATTCAGATAAACAACATTGATAACGGAGAGGGCGCGGTTAATACATATTTCGTCGATGCACTTACGGAAGATGTATTATACGATCTGGTCAATGTCGCAGGGTACACTGAAACACAGGCATTTACCCTTTTATATAGCGGAGGACTGAAAATCTATTCCACACAGGACCCTTATATCCAGTCCATATGTGATGAGGAGTTCTCAAATGAAGAAAACTTCCCGGCAAATACCAAATGGTATCTCAATTATAAGCTGACTGTGGCGGATGCTGACGGAAACCGGACGAACTACAGTACGGAAATGTTCCGAGAATTTTTTAAAGAAAGCAATAAAACTTATAATTTGATTTATTCATCAACGGAAGCAGCTTATGCTGATATTGAATTATATAAAGAAGCAGTTATGGGACCTAACGATGAGGTTATCGGCGAATCCATATCCCTGACACCACAGCCACAGGTCTCTCTTGTAGTCATGGACCAGCACACAGGTTATGTTGTTGCAATGGTTGGCGGACGTGGAACCAAAACCGGAAGCCGTACCCTGAACCGTGCCACTGATTCCACAAGACAGCCCGGTTCTACATTTAAGGTTGTATCAACTTATGCACCTGCCTTGGACAGTGCCGGTCTGACGCTTGCTCAAGTTATCAACGATGCGCCGTTCAACTACAATGACGGCCGCCCTGTCGGAAACTGGTATGGAGAATCATATAAAGGCATCTGCTCTTTCAGAGATGGTATAAGAGAATCATTGAATGTTGTTACCGTAAAGGCATTGACATGGATCACGCCTCAGCTTGGTTATGATTATCTCACTAATTTCGGTTTCACCACATTGGTAGAGCGAGAAGAAATCAACGGAAAAGTTTTCTCTGATATTCAGCAGTCGCTTGCACTTGGCGGTATTACCAAGGGCGTTACCAACGAAGAACTTACCGCTGCTTATGCGTGTATCGCCAATAACGGAACTTATATCAAGCCCAAATTATATACGAAGGTCGTAGATCATGACGGAAACGTCATTTTGGATAATACAACACCGCAATCCAGACAGGTAATCAAAGAAACAACGGCTTATCTGCTGACTGACGCCATGGTTGACGTTATGACAGCTCCCGGAGGCACAGGCAGAGCTGTCAACTTCGATAATATGGCAATAGCAGGTAAAACCGGTACTACTTCTGATTATAATGACGTCTGGTTTGTAGGATTTACACCTTACTACACCGCAGCAACATGGGCAGGGTATGATAATAACGTCAAACTGGCAAAGGCCGAGCAGAATCTTGCCAAGACATTGTGGCGTGCAGTTATGTCCAGAATCCATGAAGATCTGCCCAACCAATCGTTCCCTATACCAAGCGGTATCGTCACCGCTACGGTATGTTCACGTTCCGGCAAACTACCGATTGCAGGCTTATGTGATGGTACGTTAAAAACAGAATATTTCGCAGAAGGCACCGTCCCTACAGAGACTTGTGACGTTCATTACGTAGGTCCGGTCTGCCAGTACAGTATGCTTCGCGCTACAGAATTCTGTCCGTTCAAGGTCGATGGCGTTCTGGAGTTACCGCTGATTGAAGATATTTCCATACAGCTTGGTTCTCCTTCCGCCACATACAATGAAGTGATAAATGCAGACGGTTCTGTCAGCTCTGTACCTGTAATTCAGACAAACATATGTCCTCACACCGGTGAATTCTTTACCAATCCGGACTATGAAGCGATTATTGAGACACAACGTGCTGAAATCAATATGAGAAACGGAGCACTGACGAATCCATTTGTCAATCCCTATGAAGGGCTATTGCCGGAGCAGACAACGATTCCGGAAGATCAAACTACAACATTTCAATAACTATTGATATATTATGTTTTCATATGTATAGCAAAAGCGCAGGTCAAGCAACCTGCGCTTTATTAATACTCTTTTTTAATACTTTTTATTAAACACCCTTAATTTCTTTTATTTTCTGCTCGTATTCAGCGATATTGTCCTGAGCGTTGTTTATCGCAATGCATTGTTCTGCATAATGCTCTTCCGGCGTAGAAGCATGCAGCTCATAGTAGCGTCTTCCAATCTCCATATAGTTCCTTTTCACTATATCCTCACAAGACTTGATTTGACTTTTTAAACGAACTATTTCCGCCACATCCTTTGCCTTGTCGGTTACTTCTTTTCCCTTGGCAGAAATTGTCTCCCCTATCTTGTTTACAAACTCCATACCGTCAAAATTACCTTCCATAGCTTTTATTACCTCCTTATATGTATTTATTCGTTACAACTACTATTCTATTGGTTTTCCTGTAATTATCTTTTCATAAGGCATTAACATTCCTTCTGTCATTTTAGGCTGCACCTTTGTACGACTTGCCGGCATCCTAAGCAGTAATCCCACTAATTTCATAAATAAAATAGTTGAAATGTTTTTCTGTGGGAAATCATACAGCTTTTTCTCCTTATAGAACTTATGGTCTGCCTGCATCATTCCCTGCATTTCAAAAACTAAATCCCTGAAAATTTTCTTACCTCCAACACCATAGAAATTCTCATTGACCATAATCCTATGATCCAGCGCATATGCAAGCTTATCTGCGCATGATGCTATAGAATCCGCATCTATTCCTTCATTCGTTGCAATACCTGCCAGAAAGTTTCCTCCAACCTGACTTCTTCCTTCAAGAATCATCTGTAGATTATTCTCGCTTGAAAACTCGCCGTCTATCAGATATGCTGTAGGCTTACCCATAGTTACCGTACGATGGCCGTTGCAGAACTGTCTGTCATCATAGGTCTTAAATAATGCTACCAGATAATGGTCTTTGATAGAAAAAGCATAAACAATGCTGTCTGCCCGCTGAATTTTCTTTCTCAGGAAATCATCAAATCCATCATTATATACACAGTTTCCATCCGCAGCACAGTGAAAGCAGCCCAGACATCCGCCCCGGAAATTAAAATTCTGCAGGTTCACAACATGGCTTACATAAGGCAGCGCTTTCCTGAAGTCAATAATCATCCGGCGAAGTCTGTCATTCTCCTGTGTACAGTCGGTAACAATTACGATTCTATATTTCCTGCTCTTCTCATTAAGCGGAACACTATCCGGTTCTTCTACAAACGGAGAGTTTTCCTGCATTATTATATGCTTTACATAATTCCAATATGTAATAATCTGAAGCTGTCCTTTTTTCGATAACAAGTCATTCATATCTGCGGAAAAGCCCCTAAGTATCTGCATCCCCATATCTTTACAGTTATCTTCAATATAACGATGTGCCGTCACATCATAAAAATGCTTTGAAGTAGTTATCTGAGTACAGTATTTCCCGGATAAATCTATTTTTTGATCTTTTAGGAGTGCAATGAACTTATGCAGCTGCGACGGAGCAATAAACGTATAAACAGGGTATGCAAATAAAATCATATCAGCCCATTCTACAGCTTCACATACCTCTGACATATCTTGTGAAAGCTTTCCAATCTGCGCTCCCACGTGAATAACCTCAAATTCATCTTTGCTAAACTTCTTCTGCAAAAAACGCACAGATTGATATGTAATACTGTTCTTGCCCTTCGGGCTTCCATTCACTACCAATACCTTCATACTAATAACCATACCTTTCTATTTTATCACTACTTTATGTGTGACCAGATAACAGTCTTCCTGTAAGGCTTCTATACTCCAGTCTATCCTATATTCCGTGGCTCCCAGCGCAGTCAACGCTTTGTCCATATATCCCTGCCTATAGTCTTCCGTCTGGTATGCCTCATAAACATCATTGAAAAGGGCGTCTCCCGACAATGCAATCTGGAAGTCGTATTCACCTTTTCCTCCCATATATAACGCCTGATAACAGTCGTTATAATATGACTCTAATGTGGTCAGCGCATTCTCCTTCGTCATACCGACATCGGCGAGGCTTCTCTTCTCTCCGTTCTCATCAGCATCCGGTTCCAGATTACGGAATGCCATTCCATTGCATGGAGGCAGATTTACCGACAAATCCTGTCTGAGGTGATTGCCTGCATAATCCGCATCTGTCTTATTAAAATAAGCATATGTACCATTTCCGGTATCATCCCATGTTGCATCTACATTATAATATCCATCATCAAGGGCGACAATATCCCATGCGTGGCTCTCACCCGCATAACCCGTGCAATAGTAGCATGGTATCCAAAGCTGCTGCATCATATATTGAAACGCTCTGGCATACCCGGCACATACGGTAGAACCGTTTACAAGCGCGCTGTACGCACTCTGATTTATTTTGGCTGAAGCCGAATATTCCACCTGCTCTATCAAAGCATCATGGACATACTTTTCCCTGTCATAATCACTGTCAAGTTCCTGTGCCTGACTTACAATCGCATTTACCTTATCATTAAAGGTCGCTTTTTCTTTTTCCAGATCATCCGCCGTATAGTTGAATTGCAACTCTATCTCCGCACATTTACCGTCTTTCTTATACTTACAGGAATATGCCGTATCCATCCAAAAAAGTTCAGGGTGGTCATTATATACTGCCGCAAAGCAATTCTTTAGTTCACTCAAAGAAACACTCTCTATCGGCGCGAATTTCTTATTCAGAGCAGTTGCATTAGCGTAAATCTGACGGTATAGATGCTGTCCCTTATCATCAAGCATATAATAATATGGATAAAAGCGCACATCAAAGGTAAGGTCGTCTCCGGTCCTTCCTGTATTCAGCTCTGAAAGGAGCTTTTCTGCCTCAACATCATCAATTTCGCTGCTTTTTTCTTTAACGGGCTCATACCCATTTTTGCCAGCAACCTCTTCAGGTGCAGTTATGCCACTTAATGCAGGGTCTTCTCCCTGCTCGGTATCTTTGTTTGTATTCCCCGACCATATCGTATTATCCGGTAATGGTCCATATACGGATTTTTCAGTGCTCTCAGGATATGTATCAAAAGAGTTGTCCGATGCATTATCCTGAGAATGTTCATTATCCATGACATTATTATCCAAAATGTCATTATTCAGATATACGGAATTGCCAACAACCGACTCCGGTATCAGCTGTCCCTCTTTCCCAAGTTTCAGCGCATCAGCTATCTGTTCTGACATACCCGGATTCATGGCGCATAGCATAATAAATCCGCAAAGCAATATAAAAAGAGCGGCTATACCGTATAATATCTTTTTTAAAAATTTCATATTATCTGCACTTCCTTATGCTTATATTGTTTAATGCTTTTTGGCAGTTCAATATTCTTTGCTCACATCCGTCAATCCATAGCGCTTCATGAAAGCAACCAAATCATTGTTGTCTCTAATAAGCATGATTTCTTCAAATCTTCCTGTATGTATATCTTTAAAACCCGCCACCTGCTCTCCATTACAGATACTGCACTTTATGACCGGTTTCCAGTTATTTTTATCATACTGCTTAATATCAGTCTTAATGTTAGACTTTTTACCAAACATGGGTTCAACTTCTTTCTAAGCATGGATTCTCTCAAAATCCACTTTTATCTCAATTATCATACCATAATTTCCTTAGAAATTAAAGACCAAACCTTCATATCAGCATTCCCTTATAATATTATATATTAGATGAGGGAAAAAACATAGGGATATTCCAATTCTTTTCTATGGAATATCCCTTAACTAATTTCATATTTATTATTTTCCCATCAAAAGCAGTATCAATAAAATTCTGCAATCCTTCCTTCATATATGCCGCAGGTAGTGTAGTGCATATATAAGGAGGTTTTATCATATCCGAAAGCTGTTTTTACATCAGCATATCTGTTTGCATAAGCGATATGGTCAAATGTATCAATACTTCCAATTGTCGGCGTTATTGTTGGTGCTGCAGTGCCGGCTATGAGCCAGGGGTTGTTAATGGTAATATCAGTCGGATCCCAGTTTCTATATGGAGAATTCTCAGGTATATATATTGAAGCCGGCTTCGTAACATCACCTATGATTTTATCACCTGAATACACTACAACAACTGTTCCAACCTTACAATTATCATAAATCCACTTTGCATCTGCAACTGCTAAACGCACACAGCCTAACGAGGCATTTTGACCCAAAAGATTATACTGATCCCACTCTAAGGTATCATCCTCTGGCTGTATATATGGTACCGAATGGAATAATATCTTATTGTTGAATCTTACGGCATATTTTCCATAAGTATCATCTACCATCAAACGCCAGTCATAATAATCAGACGTACTAAAAACTCCCTCAGGAGTCTCATGTCCTGCCCTGCCGCATGAGCAGACCATAACCTTGGCAACTGTGCTCGTTCCGTCGGCTTTCTGTTCCATAACGGTAATGCAGTTCTGTGTTCTGTTCACATAGATGATATATGTAGGTCTGGTATCCTTCACATTTCCTTTTGCCTGAACGGGCATATTAAATCCGAACAGAAGAAAAATACCCAGACATAAAAAAATCAGTTTCTTAATTGCTCTTTTCATAACTTATTAACCTCGCTTATCTTATCATGATGTTCTACTATGCTGTGATATATTAAAAACTAAAAGTAAAACTCAAATTCCGTAAGACTTAATATAGCATCATATTGAATAAAAGTAAAGATTAATAATATGAAATTTTAATAAATTAAGAATTGTAATTTTTGGAAATGTTAAAATGTTGAAATTAAACCGGCAGTTTATGGATTTGCTTTCTCCTGCATCGCTAACACTGCTCCACGGTATGCCTGTTCCAGATGTGACGCCACAAGTTCCTCATCATACTCCAGTGAGTTATTGGCTATGATACTTGCATAGCCGTGAGCAAACATGGATATTATCAAAAAGACTTCTTTGGTCTGTGCCATATTCATCCCTATCGCTTCCTGCATCGCTGAGATAATGGGTTTAAGTTCCTCTGAATCTATCATTTCAAGCAGACTGTTTTCAATGGTAAAACCCGACTGGAAAAGAAAACGGAACAAATGCGGTTCTTTAATAGCGAATCGTATATAATTAAGACCGATTCCGAGCATAACCCCTCCCAGCTGTTCAGATATATTCATCAGATATTCTGAGTGATATCTATCTGTTTTTGCATATACTGCCTTTTTCAGCTCCTCAATCGTTGCAAAATGATACATCACGGGCTGCGTAGAACAATTCAGCTTCTTTGCTACTGTCCTTGCATTTATATTTTCTGCCCCCTCTTCACGAACGACTTCGAAAGCAGCGTCAACAACCATATCTTTTGTAATTTTCGCTTTTGGTGGCATTTTGTTTTCCTCCGCCTCATTACCTTTGTTATATAACATTAATTGTATTAAGATGTAATTTAGTTTTTCAAGACAACTTTAATATGTATTTAATCATCTTATAAAATATAAGTATTGCAATTGGGGCAAAGAAAAAGTGGAAACGCTGTATTTATCAACGTTTC
>JAIDPH010000268.1 GCA_029062885.1 Lachnospiraceae bacterium | reverse complement strand
AGCCGAAACCATCCCAGATTAAAATCATTTAATAATAAATCATGAGGGATAGAAGAAGTTATAATTTGATGTTTTGAATCAAGGTTCTTCCGCAAAAATCCGTTTAGTGGCTTTTTTCAAACAACCTGATACATCAGTTTTGCAGCAAGAAGTTTTATGCCACAACGGCCGTACATAGCTCTCTTTACCATTTTTACTTTGTTGTTTATCCCTTCCACAAAACCACTGCTTAATGGGCTGGCAACTGCATTCTCAACAGATGCAAGGTCCTTTTCAAGGCCTCTGGCAAATGTCGCAAGCTCCTTTATTACAGATTGTTTGTATCGGTCAATAAATATATAGAGAAGCGGCATGCTTCCTTTATCGAAAATCTCACGGAATTGCCGAATGCACAACTCAATTTCCTGCAGCACCGGATATCTCTGCCATAGTTGGTCATGATGCCATGGCGTAAGTTCAACTTCCATCCAAAGGTGGTCGAAAATGTCTTTCCTGGTGATATAGTCGAACTTAGCCTTTCTGCCTCTGGCTGTGACATCCCCACTCTCCGGACAGGTGTTATTGTATTTTGCTATTTTCAGCCCGTATTCCCGGGCCAGGGAACTGATATACTGCCGAACATTTGAACCCGTGCCGGTATACCCCATCCCCTCAAGCTGCCTGATAATTGCCGCCTGTGTCATCCCGTCCTGAACCGCTTTGATAATACTGTCCTTAAACGCTTCCAGGGTTCCATGTTTATTGCTCCGGCAAAGATTATTAGGATTTCCTTCCAGATACTTTTTCACTGTATTGCGGTTTTTTCCAGTAATCCTTGCAATTTCATGTATGGATACTCCTTTTTGGTGCAGTTTCTGGACTTTGTGGATAAGTCCCAGCCTTTTACTTTCGGATTCTGTAAGGTTATCCACAATGAATGGGATTTTTTTTACCCTCTTCCAGCCCAGGGGTTGATTTGGACTCAGCTTTGGCACAGTCTTCCATGTCTGGCCCGGAAGATGCTTCCGATATGGTTTCTGCATTCCCTGGCAGGGGTACATCAGACACAGTATCTGCTCTCTCTACGGAAACTGCATTTGTAACAGGAATTTCCCTGCCAAGGGCCTTATGCACCGCGTCCATTAAATTCTGGTGCAGATGAAAACGATCTGCTATCTGCATACAGTCAGGAAGAACTTCCTTAACTGCTTCTGCATAAGCAGAGGCGCGGTCGCGGGTCACTGTAGTGACATGCTTATTGTGCTTTAGCCACTCTTTCAATGCAGCGCCGTCCCGGCCTTCAAGAACCGCGACTGGCTTATGGGTTGCCTCATCCACGATAATTGTCCCATAGGTCTTCCGTTTTTTTAATGCAAAATCATCAATTCCTACCGTGCTTCCGCATTCTGGTGCAGGCTGTGCCGAATACCGGTTTAGCAGCAGCCGGATAACTGTATCACCGCTGATTCTGACATTTATCTTATTCAAAATACGCGCACAGCTTTCACAACTTGTTTCCAGTGCAAGCCTGCAGATAAAATCTTCAAGGCGTCCTGTCATTCTGCTAAAACGGCTAAGGAAACCGTCTATGCTTTCCGCAAAAGTGGTTGTATCGCATTCTGTATTGTCGCATTGATATTCAAATGCGTTTACGAGAAGGTATGTCCGTCTGTTTAAAATAGGTAGATCCTGTATTTTCCTTTCATATGTACCATGCTTGTGAGTAGATTCAACCCCACACTTTGGACATTTGCAGCTTTTTGTATAGGAATACATTTTAAATGATATTTCTGATTCATTCTGGTCAATTGATGCAATTTGCAGCTCATCGGGATAAAATATCTGCATGTCCAGGTTTTTGCCTAATTGTCTCATAGAAACGAACCGCCTTCTCGTTAATAATATAGAGTATTATACATCATATTGGAACGATTTTAAAGCAAGAAAACGGTTTTTTGCGGAAGAACCTTCGATTTCTCCAATTTTCTCAATCACCTTTTGCTGAATATCGTCATCCAGTTTTTCTGTGGTTTTGTAAGATATCAACTC
>JAIDPH010000267.1 GCA_029062885.1 Lachnospiraceae bacterium | reverse complement strand
CACAAAGCCACCGCAGTCCTTATACCCCAATTTCCTGTAAAAATGCTGTGCCTGTTCATCCACCTGCGTAGAAGTCAGAATCATACCGTAACCCTGTGCTTTCATGTCCTTCTCCCAATATTCCATGAGCTTTTTACCATAACCCTGTCCCTGAAAGTCAGAAGCTACATAAAGCATTGTGCAAAAAGGCGTGTTATCCCAAAATAAATTGTATCTCAGCAATCCAAGTGGTTTGCCGTCCCGCAGCAATACATAGCCCTGTCTGTCACGAACCTTTTTGTCAAACTCCGCTTCCGGCAAATGCCTGTCAAGGCTAAACCAAAAGTCTCTGTCACTCGTCAGTATATATCTGATCTCTTCCATAATAAATATGTCCACCTCCGGATCTCAATTGCCAAGTAAAAATCTTCAGTTACTTCAACAATTCAAAACCTATTACATTATTCTCATTTCTATGTGCCCATATTTTTCCTGACATGTCTGTTAAATCATAAATAACAGACCATTGTAATTTATCAATACCATCTCCACCATAAACTCCTACATCATTTAGTAAGTCGATCGTATCATTCATATTTAGCGAATTGTTGCTATCTTCTAATTTATTTATAACTTTATCATATCTGTCAAACTCGGTATATCCTTCACCAATATTTAAGTCATTGTATGCCACAAAATTAGAAGCAACCTGATATTCTTTATCCGTTTCAACCACCTGTAAATCATTATCATAATATTCTACAATGACTGATTTCCCTGTGCTGTCTGCTATCAAATAGTGACAATAGATATCTCCGGAAAAATATATATTATAATTTTTTAATAATGATATTGCTTCATCAACAGTTGAAGCCTTGTCTAAAACTAATCTTATAGCAGTAGTTGTATTAAGTGTTACCTTATTTTCATCATTTCTGATTTGTACTTCCGGTACTGCAAGTAAAGCTATTGCAACACCTTTTTCATTCATTCCATCGAATGGAAGATAAGGCGCCGCCAGCGTTAAAAAATTATTAAAGCTAATACCGTCAGTCGGTAAATTATCTTCCGAATATCCTGCAAAAGATAAATTTACAGTAGATACAGATTTATATCCATTTAGGGGATCAGTATATAATTGCAGTGATGGTGCATAAATAAAGTCAAAATTTCTGGCAAAAATAATATCTCCATTTTCATTTTTGGTTACAAAAGCAGTACATCCACTATCTGTAACATTAAATTTAATCGGAATGCCTTTCAATAATCTTTTCGTAACAAATTCTTCTATGTCTTTATCACTTGTTGCACCTTGTTCTAAAAAGTCATCAAAACCATAATCACCATGATAAGTCATGCAATACATTCCATAGTCATCAACTTGCTTTAAAGACTTTAATGTTTTTAGTTCATTTATAAATAAAACAAATAATATGATCATTACAAAAGCCAATAATGATAAAGTAATAATCAGACATATTTTTAATTTCTTTTTCATACGCCACCTATGTAAATTTCAGTTTGTCTAGAGAGTACCCTCATCCTTGACTAGTTACCGAACACAGCTAAAATATAAGCAACTCCCTCAAAAAAGTCAAGACGCAGATTGTTAAACATACTATACTAATGTTACATCGCGATGTAAAGAAAGAAGGACGCACATGAGTTATTCAACCATGGCACGCGCATTGATCGGATATGTGGAAAGCCATCTGGAAAACTTTAATATCAAGAAAATGTCGGAAAGCTTTGGGTTTTCGGAAAATTATCTGAGGGAATTATTTCTGAAGAACGTGAATATACCCATTATGCAGTATTACAAAAGAAGGCGGATTATCGTATCAGCCTTTGAAATATTGCACTCAGACAAGAAAATCATTGATGTTGCGTTGGAAAGTGGATTTTCCAATCATGAAACATATACGCGGGCTTTTCAGAAAATTTTCGGGATGACGCCAAGCAAGTTTCGGATTGCTAGACCGTTGATTGGAAGAAAGCAGTTGGATGCCGGTGTGTTTGGATTGGAGCGGCTAGACAGTAAAGAAGAAAGGATTGATGATTATATTATGGAACAAGACAATAAGCAGACCGTATTATACGGTATTAGAAAAATTGAACAAGGCGCATATGGAAGCAATACAATGTTTCCAATCTGTATTAAGGCAGTATCGGAATATTTGGGAGATGATGTTTCCTATGCCTACATCATGGCGGCAACCGGAGCAGCTTTCCGGTTTGTATGGAATCGCGCAGAGTGGGATTTGAGCAACATTGACAT
>JAIDPH010000266.1 GCA_029062885.1 Lachnospiraceae bacterium | reverse complement strand
CAATAAGTTCCTCTTGTGACATGGATACAATCTTGAGATCTGAACCATGATACATTATAGGTTTCTTCATGACACAAACTTTATCAGATGAATAAGTTGGATTTTCCAATGATGTAGTCAAAAGAGAAGTTGCGCTTGACGGCAGTATGAGGAATGATGACGTATTTCCAGGCTTTACTTCCATGACTCGTATTATAGTCTGAGACTATGGAGCAATAAGTTCGCGCAGCCTCCGCCTTCTTTTGAACATCTTCGTCCATCATATCTTTCTCGGCTTTAGTCTCGCACATATAAATTGCATCATCGGTCTCTACAATGAAATCCGGCTCATATCTTTTGGAGCCGTCCGCCCAATAAATATTGAATTGCTGTGGTACCGGCCTTAACCATTTGAGCACCTTCGGATCATGTTCAAGCACATATGCAAAATCCCATTCAGTCATGCTGTCAAAACGATATTCCGGATAGAAAGACTTCAAGAAACCTCTTACTACATACTTCTTAGCCCAGCTTACAGGGTTTGGAATATCATCAACAATTCGATAACCATATTCATTGACAATGATATGCTGGTCAAGAATACGGCTGAAAGGCAATACACGTTTGGGTGGTTGAGGATCCTTTTCCACATGTGAATGAGCGTACATCTGCTGATAGATATTTCTTGCAAGGGGTTCTTTATATGTATGTATTTTATCTGCAATATCTTCTTCAGACGCGCCCGGAGAATTGGATTTTATCGCAAACACCGCTTGATACGCCAGTTTATAAAGCAAATCCGCATATAGGTCATAGTCCACGTCATCATAATCCATAAGACGCGAAACCAATATATCGGCAGGATTTCCTCTCGATAAACCGTTCTTTCCGGAAATGATATCTATCTCATTAGTCACCAGACTCTGGCGAATAATCTCATAACTGATATCTGCAAGATTATAGCCCTCTTTTGTATTAAGCTCAAAATCTTCGAATACCTTACGGGTTCTTGGCTGTTCAATGACAAGACGAGGAATCTCAATGACGTTCTTTTGGTAATCAATGACGACAGCCTCTATGACCTTGTCAAGTTCTTTGATTTGAGCCTCAGCCTCCTCTTCAGCAAATACTTCATTTGCAACGGCAGCCCTTTGCTTGATGACGTCAATCGCTTTTTCCCTTATTTTTTCAATCGCTTCCGGTTTTTTCAGTTCACCGTAATGCGCATAACTTTCAGCGACAATAGGTATTACCTCAACAACTGCGCGAACAGAATCGCAAACCTGTTGAGCCACCTTCTTTTCATACTCATTCTGGGCCTTATCAATTTTTTCCTGATATTTTGATACAACTGATGAATCGGTCTTGACAACCTTGCCGCTGATTCCCCCAATATCATCATCTTCATCCAACTCTACATAGGTCACTTTGCTTAGTACACTGTTGGGGTCTTTGGATTTATTGATTACCTGAGCGAAATTGTCATGGGCAATCACGGTAAGAGTGTCAACGTCCTTATTACCTGTTCGTTCTCCACCATAAGGAAGGCGAAGACCTCGACCTATGGTCTGCTCAATAAGAATAGCTGCATCGGCAGCTCGAAGTGGGATAATTGTATACAGATTATTTACATCCCAGCCCTCCTTGAGCATATTTACATGCACTACAATCTCAATCTTATTATCAGGAGATTCAAGAGCTACAAACTGTTGCTCTATTTCCTCATCTTTCTTGGTGTCACTGTCTATACGGAGTACCTTCCCTTTATATCTCCCATGGAAAAAGTCATCACCTTCCAACGTTTTCGCTATGGCTTTAGCATGTGCAATATCCCGGCAAGCGACAAGGATAAAAGGATGGACGACGTGTCGGTCATTCTGCTTCGCATAAAGTTCAATGGCTGACTTGGTACGTTCATGAACATTGACACCATCCTGAAGTTTTACCATCTCTATTTCTTCGGGCGACCAGTCTTTCTTATCAAAATTTTTCCTTCCGGCAATAGTAGGATCTTTTACATACCGTTTGTCGGCAAGTGCC